>JAEUUX010000164.1 GCA_016787295.1 Chitinophagales bacterium | reverse complement strand
ACCAAGAAGAACCATTATCAACTCAAAAGGCAGGTCTTAATACACGCACTTAAAACGGCAAAAGAGCAAATTAGGCAACTAAAGGAATTTTGCTTAACAAAAAATATCGCTTTTCCTAATTTTTTGCCTGCGTAATGTCAGCTTGTTTATAATATCACCCCATTCTATACCCATAAAATAATCCCGAAATGAAAAAAATACCACTAATCATCTTCGCTTTCCTTTGGGGCTACTTTTCTCTTGCCCAAGAAGCGACACCTTTTAACGAAAGTGGCAAAGAATTGGCAGCCAAAAAAGATTATGAAGGTGCGATAATAGCTTTTTCGAAAGCCATCGTGTTAGATTCTGCTTATTTTGCAGCTTATTATAATCGAGCTAACGCCAAATCTGACCTAAAAAAATATGCCGAATCTATCAGCGATTATACCCAAGCTATTCGCCTCAAACCTGATTACAAAGAAGCCTATAATAATAGAGGTGTGGCATATACTGCCCAAAACCAATTCAAACAAGCCGAAGCCGATTATCAAAAAGCCATTACTATAGACCCTAATTATGCTAATGCCTATTTTAATTTGGGTGATTTGTTTTTGAAAAAAAATGACTATTCACAAGCCGCTACCTATTTTAGCAAAGCCACTCAACTTGCCCCCAACGACCCTGTAGCGTTCTACTACAAAGGTTTGGCAGAATACCACCGTCAGCAGTATGACCAAGCCGTTCAGGATTTTTCGCAAAGCATGGTATTGAAGTCCAATAATGCCGATGCCTACTATTACCGTGCATCTGCCAAATATGCACAAAAAAAATTCGCTGCTGCCATCGAAGACTATAATACTTGCATCAGCATCAACCCTACTTATGCCAATGCGTTTTATTATCGTGGTCTTGCCAATCTCAACACCCAAAAAGCAGCCGCAGCTCTGACCGATTTTACACAAGCTATTCAAATCAATCCATCGCTGCCCAATTTCTATGTCGGGCGCGGACAGGCTCAGTTTCAACTCAAAAAATATAGCGCCGCCGAAACCGATTTTAACCAAGCCATCAACCTCGCCGAACCTGATATTCCCGAAGCCTTAGAAGGGCGCGGCGCTGTGCGTGTGAAGCAGAGAAACTACACTGCTGGTATCGCCGACTGCACGGCGGCTATTGACATGAACCTCAAAACAGAACTTGTATTCCAATCGCGCGCTGATGCTTATTTTGCTTTGCGCCAATACAAAAAAGCCGTGCCTGATTATACGGAAGCCATCAAACTCAACCAGCAAAATCCTGATACTTATTATGGCAGAGGTTATGCCCGTTATGAACTGAACTTATATAAAGAAGCAATAGACGATTTTACGAAAACGCTACAGTTGGACGAAAAATACGTTGATGCCTACAATTATCGTGGCAATTCGATGCACTTTTTGGGCAATGATCAAGGCGCACTCAACAACTATAACCAAGCCATTGCCGTTAATCCGCGCTACGCCAAAGCCTATAGCAACCGAAGTATTGTGCAGCGTTCTTTGTTTGACAACTACCAAGCCGCCCTCGCCGATTGCAACAAAGCCATCGAACTTAACCCCAAATTGCAACAAGCCTACATCAACCGAGCAGGGGTGAAAATACACCAAAACGACTATAAAGGTGCCCGCGCCGATTTCGATAAATCCGTCGAAGTGGCACCCAAGTTTGCAGAAAGTTATTTGGCTCGTGCTAATTTTTTAGTTGGCATGAAAAACCTAACTGCTGCTCTCGCCGACTATAACAAAGCTATCGACCTCGACCCACAAAACGCAGATGCCTATTTTAAACGTGCCACCCTCCACGCCCAACAAAACAATCTTTCTGGTGCCTGCAAAGACTGGCAAGCCGCTAAAAAACTCGGCAATACTGCCGCTGCTGCCTATTTACAGCAAAATAATTGTGGAAATAAATAAAACCAATTATCTCCAATAATGATTTTAACTAACCACCAACTACAAACACTCAACACCTTTGGCATAGCAGTTAGCGCCCAATACTTTGTTTCTATTGAGACCAAAGAAACTTTGTTGCAACTTATCGCAACGGAAGCGTTCCAAACCGCACCGCATTTGGTTCTGGGAGGTGGTAGCAATGTTTTGTTTACCGAAAATTTCAAAGGCTATATCCTCCACAACCAACTCAAAGGCATCACCATTCTCGACCATTCCACCGAATCTGTATTAGTAAAGGCAATGTCGGGCGAAAATTGGCATTCTTTCGTCGAATACTGTATCGAACACAATTGGGGCGGAGTCGAAAATCTATCGCTCATACCGGGAACTGTTGGTGCCGCTCCCATACAAAACATTGGTGCATATGGCGTAGAAGTCAAAGATGTCATACAAACCGTCGAGGCTATAGACCTTCGCACGGGTATTCATCGGCAATTTACTGCCAAAGAATGTGCTTTTGGTTATCGCGAAAGTATTTTTAAGACCCAATACAAAAACCAATATTTCATTACCGCCGTTACTTTTCGCCTACAGCCCCAACCACAACAATTTGAGTTGTCCTACGCTGCCATGCGCGAAACCCTGCAAAGTACCAACTATATGGGCGAAGGCTGCCTAAATGTGCGTGCTGTTAGCGAAGCCGTGTGCCACATTCGCCGCACCAAACTACCCGACCCTACCGTGTTGGGCAACGGTGGCAGCTTTTTCAAAAATCCTGAAGTAGATAGCACTTTTTTCGCCCAGCTACAGCAACAATACCCCACCATACCGCATTATCCCATTTCGCCCCAAAAAATAAAAATACCCGCAGCCTGGCTCATCGAGCAGTGCGGGTGGAAAGGCAAACGGGTAGGCAACGCAGGCACACACCAAAACCATGCCTTAGTATTGGTGAACTATGGTGGAGCCACAGGCAGCGAAATTGCTGCTGTGGCTTCGCTCATACAAGCCTCAGTAGTTCAAAAGTTTAATATCCACATTCAGTCCGAAGTGAATATTATAGGCTGACAAAAGTTTAGATAGCGCCCAAATGTGCATGAACAATCGCAAAAAACTGTTCCCACACACAAGGTGCAGCCACAACAATTTCGCGTCCCCACAAAAAATTGCGTCCACCTTTGAAATCTGCTATCCGTCCGCCTGCTTCGGTCACGATAACCGCTCCACCAGCCACGTCCCAGATGCTCAAAGAGTGTTCAAAAAAACCATCGAATCGTCCACACGCCACATAGCACAAATCAACCGCCGCCGCTCCAAATCGTCGAACGCCTTTGGTGTGTTGCATCAATTGCCGTAAAACCGAAATGTATTGCTCAAAAGCTGAAAAATCATAGTACGGAAAACCCGTGCCAAACAAAGCCAACTGAAAATCGACCGAAGCCGTAACGCTAATTTTTTGTCCGTTCAGATAAGCTCCGCCACCTTTCCATGCCCAAAAACATTCGGCATTATTCACCTCATACACCACTCCCAACACAGGTTCACCTTCGTGCAGCAATCCCACGCTAATGGCATACACAGGCAGTTGGTGCAAAAAGTTAGTAGTGCCGTCCAATGGGTCAATCACCCATTGCCACGCCCTATCCAATTGCTGCTCCACCGACCCTTCTTCGGCAACAAAACCTGCTTCGGGCAACAATCGTCGCAAACCTTCAATTAGTAACTGCTCCGATTTTTTGTCCACATAACTCACCAAATGGTTGCGCTGTTTGGTTTCTATTTGCGACGGCAATACCCGTCCCGCTTCGTTGCGGATAAATACTGCCGTTTGTGTCACCAAATCGACAACTTGACCACAAATTACTGCTAATTCCATACTGTTATTATTAGGTTGAAAATTTTATTTTTTTATTTGGGCGTTCCCTACGGTCGGGCTTTTCGAGGCTTCGCTTTGCTACGGTGCAAGCACCAGCCTGCGGCTGCCTCTCCAATCCCTAACGCGCTTCGCCATACAACCAATACACCCTTATTTTTTTTGAAAAGCATTACAGTTTAATAGCATTAAGATCCTATAAAACCAATAACATAATCTTTCAATATCAGTTATCGCCGCAAAAATAACAAAAAATCTTGCAAAATTATATCATTATGAAAAAAAGCACTACTTTTTTAATACTTGTTTTTCTTGTTCTGTTAAGTAAACATGCAACAGCGCAAGTGGTCATCAACGAAGGCAGCAACCGCAACTATAACACCATTAGAGACGAAAATGGCGATTATCCCGACTGGATAGAACTTCATAATATCACCGCCGACACCTTGTATTTGCTCAACTACAGCCTCACCGATAACATTGACATACCTACCAAATGGATACTCCCCAATGTTGTTCTTCCACCACACAGTTTTAAGACAATTTTTTGTAGTGGCAAAGACCGCGCCCCACTCACTGGTTTTCAAACAGTAGCCACACCCACTTCTTTTTCGCCCATTATTGGCTGGAACACCCATCCTTTTGATTTTGGATTTTATTGGGACGGAGTCTCCAATCTACTTATCAATACTTGTTCCTACAGTTCGGTGGGCTATACCTCCAATTCTGTAGTTAATCAAACAAGCACCGATTTTTTGTCTTCGGCTTTTGCCTTACAAGATGGTAGCAATGATATTTGTTGGGCAGAATATGGCAATCCAGTAGCGATTCGTCCCAACATTCAATTCAATGGCATAAACATTGGCACAGGAACTGTCACCAACTCTCCGACCGACTATCCCGCCCCATATGGCAATTGGTATTGGGCAGCCAAGCATCAATTTTTGATACACGCCGACGAATTAATTGCAGCAGGCTTAACCGCAGGCAATCTCAATAATATTGCTTTCGATGTAGTAAGTACCGACCCCAATACAGTATACGACTATTTAGAAATCAGCCTAAAAATGGTGAGCCAAGATGGGCTTGGCGCTTCTTTTGACCTTGTTGATCCAAACAATAATTTGCATACCAATTTCAAGATAGATAGAGGAGGCGAAAAAATATACCTTTATGACCCTCAACAACAATTGGTTAGTAGTTTGATAGTTGATAGCCCCAATTTGGATAGTAGTAACGGGTTATCGCCGGACGGTTCGTCCAATATTGTACTGTTTGCAACACCAACACCCACCACCACCAACAACACCTCCGCCACCTATTCAGCAACCCTCGAACCACCTACCTTTTCGGCAGAATCAGGTATTTTTGATGAAATTTTTGAAGTTAGCATCTCCAATCCCAACACGGTTGCGTCACACATCCATTATACCCTCGACGGTAGCGAACCTTCTGCCAATTCTGCCACATATACAGGCACAGCCATTCCCGTTTTCTATTCCACCGTCCTGAAAGCCCGTTCCTTTGCTGACACCCTACTCCCAAGTTCAACCACCACTGCCTCCTATTTATTGGGGATAAGCCACAATACGCCTGTTTTGTCGGTAGTGACCGACCCGCAAAATTTATATGGTAATACAGGTATTTTTGACAATTGGGGAACTGACTGGCAACGTGCCACGCATGTCGATTATTTTGATTCTACCAAACAACATATTTTTTCACAAAAAGCAGGTATGCAAATCGACGGTGGTTGGGGCGGAAGCCGTTCTCAACCACAGCACTCGTTTCGCATTGAATTGGACAATGGTGTATTGGGCGAAGGTAGCATCGAGTATCCGCTCATTCCAAACCGTCCTAACCGCACCAAATACAGTAATATCTACTTGCGAAATGGCAGCAACCAATACCTCGTTTTACCCTACAAAGATGCTTGTCAAGTGGAGATGATGGCTGCCCAAACCAATAACTACTATTCGGCATGGCAACCTGTTACAGTGTATATTAATGGTGGATATTTTGGGTTGTATGAATTGCGCGAAAAATTTGATGCAGAATACTTTAAAACACTCGATGACGCAGATACTGACTCTTTAGATATTTTGTCCCTAAGTGCTTGGGGCAATGGCATTTTGCGACCTGTGGAAGGTGCTACAGAGCATTTTTGGGCAGATTATCAAGCCTTCAATACCTTAGATCCCACCGCACCAGACTATTGGCAACAAGCCGACCAATACATAGACCTAAGTTGGTATACCGACTACATCATTGGTGAATCGTGGATGGGCAATACCGACTGGCCCGGTAACAATATCAAAATTTATCGTTCTAATGCTACTGATTTTCGTTGGCGTTTTTGTCTCATAGACCAAGAATTAGCAATGGCTCCCAACTCATGGACTGACTGCTACCTTGACCATATTGCTTTTATGCTCTCCCAAAGTACCGACAATCCATATATCAATATCTGGTTACAAAGTCTGCAAAACGAGCAGTATCGCCACTATTTCATCAACCGTTTTGCCGATGTGATGAACACAGCCTACCGCAACGAGCGACTATTGGACATAGAAAATACTTTTTTTGACCTAACAGCCATAGAAATGCAAAAAGAGTTTGCACGTTGGGGCGACCCCAATAATATTGCAGGGCAAATGCAATCTTTTTATGACAACCACCAAACGTTTCGCACCCAATTAGCTGCCCGCACCGAGCAAGTTCGCCAACATATACAAGATAATTTTCAACTTCCCAACCAAGTAGAAGTTACCCTATATACTCAACCCGAGGGATCTGGCGCTATCCGCATTAGTACCATCACACCCGACACTAATCCTTGGCAGGGTATTTACTTCAATGGCGTACCGATTCAAATAGAGGCTATTCCTGCTCCGGGTTATAATTTTTCGCATTGGAGTGGCAATAATTTGATAACAACCCCCAACAATCCCTTATTTTCGGGTATTTTGGCTAATCCCGCGCCATTTTTCCAAGCCAATTTTGTAGCCTATAATACTGCTATTGAACCATCTGCTACTACCTCAACCGCATTTAGTCTTGCTCCAAATCCTGCTACAAATGTGCTTTGGGTGCAAAAAAACACATCTTCTACTGCCACCAACAAACCCACTGTTTGCCAAATCATTGACCTCACCGGCCGCATAGTATTGGAACAAAAAATCATAAATACCACCACTGCAATCGACATCAGCCAATTACCAGCATCGGCGTATGTTTGCCAAATGATACAAGATGGTTCGGTTATTAATACTTTGCAATGGGTAAAAATTGGTCAATAGTTCTTCTCAAAATCACTAAGAACAACATTTTAACAAAAAAACAAAGCATCTATTTGTTGATGTTCATAAAAAAGCGTAACTTTCACCCCAAAATGTACCCATAAAAGAATCTCACTATGATAAAAAAATTACTAAGTAGCGTTTTCTTAACCTACATTGCCTACAGTTCTGTTTTGTTTGCCCAATGTGACGGACAGCGTTTCACAGATATTGTTTTTCCGGAAGTACAAGTAACCCAAGATGTCAACTATGGCAGTAGCACAACGATGAGTGGTGACACCAAAATTTTGCATTTTGATTTTTATGAACCCAAAAACGATGTTGCAGCACAACGCCCGCTAATCATTTTGGCACATGGTGGTAGTTTTATTGGTGGCAACGAAAATTCGGGAGATATTGTTACATTGGCACAAGAGTTAGCCAAACGTGGTTATGTTGTTGCTTCTATCAATTATCGCCTTATCGACCAAATTGTGTTGCCCAATCAAACAATTATGATGGACGCAGTAGTAAAAGCCGTGCAGGACATGAAAGCTGCTATTCGCTTCTTTCGCCAAGATGCTGCCACTACCAACACCTATCGAATCAATCCCGACATGATTATTGCTGGCGGGGCTTCGGCGGGAGCAGTAACAGCTATCCACACTGCCTATTTAGATACCGAAGAAGGTGTTCCGAGCAATGTTATTACGATTATCAACGACAATGGTGGTATTGAGGGTAATAGCGGCAATGCGGGTTATTCTTCATCGGTCAATGCGGTGATTAACTTGTGTGGAGCTATTGGTGACACCAATTGGATTCAGGCAGGCGAAGAACCTATCGTGAGCGCCCATGGCACCAACGATGGCACATTGCCATATGGAGCGGGCAATGCAGTAGTGATGGGTTTTACAATTATGCCTGTATTTGGCAGTCAGTCCATTGATGCACGTTGCCAAGAGTTGGGCATTCCAACAGAATTGCTGACCTTTCAAGGTGGCGACCATATGGTACATGCTACAACCGCCAATTATCCCACTACCATTGCTACCATCGTCGATTTTATAGCGCCTATTGTCTGTAGCGAAGCTACGGCTGTTCATCATACCACTCCTACTATTTACTCAATAACTCCCAATCCAGCACAAGACATGGTGCGTTTTGACCTATCAAACACCACACAGTTTTCTATAACTATCGCCGACCAAACAGGTAAAATTTGGCAAACAAACTACAACGAAAATGTGCTTTCTTTGGGTAGCCTGCCACGCGGAATATACTTTGCACAAATCAAAACTGATGTAGGCACAAGCATACAAAAAATTGTTTTACAATAGTTGTTTTCTCTCGTTTATGATACGTGATAAAAATACGCCATAATTACATTTTTGGGTGTACTAAGTTGTGTTTATACACCCGAATAAGGCACCGTAGTTCAAGGGATAGAATAGAGGTTTCCTAAACCTTTGATTCGGGTTCGAGTCCCGACGGAGCCACCATTTTTATTATCTACCCAAAATATACCTGTTAGGTATTTCTATGTATAACTCTCGACGAATAACGGGTGTTATGTATAGAAATTATACTAACAGGTTTTTATTTAGCTTTTTGTTCTCTATGAAACTAAGCATTTGTAGTATTTGGATTTATCTTTGTTGGACAACACTTGCTTGGGCGCAGCCGCCCCAAGTGCGCGCCACTTTGGACAAAACCGAAGCCCAAATTGGTGATTACATTCGTCTACAATTGCAAGCAGAATATAGTACAAAACAAGATTTTCATTTTCCCAAATGGGGTGAAAAATGGGATAGTTTGTCGGTCATCGAGGTGCAGCCAAAGGACTCAACTTGGCTATCCAACGACCGACTGAAAGCTACACAAAATATCATCATCAGCGGATACAAAGCGGGCATGTATCGCCTTTCGCCGCTAACATTCAGCTATGGTATGCCTAATACTTTGTTGAACAATATTATGACAGATAGTTTGTTTGTCAACATCGACGCACCTAACATTGACCCGCAAGCCGACATCAAATCCATTAAACAACCTATCCAAGTGGTGGCTAATCGTTGGTTGTTGATAGTTATTGTTTTGGGTGTTTTGACAATAATAGGCGCTTTGTTTTGGCGATGGAAACGCAACAAAAAACACCCAAAAGCAATACAACCTGCCACCACACCCACACCTTTGCCCGCCCACGAATTGGCACTCAAAGCCTTGCAACAGTTAGACCAACAACGTTTGTGGCAACAACAACAAATTAAACCGTATTATACTGCCTTGACAGATATTTTGCGGCAATACCTTCATCAAAGATACGACATTGTTACTGCCGAAGCCACATCAGACGAGATATTGCAGGCAAGTCAGCAACATCTTAGCACAGAACAGCAAAGTGAATTGCAGCAGATTTTGTATCGCGCCGATGCGGTTAAGTTTGCCAAAGCCGAACCTTTGCCACAAGAACATATCGAAAGCCGCGAAAAAACAGAACAGTTCGTGCGGCATACTCGTTTGACAGAGAAAACAAACGAAACAGTATAGGTTTGTATAAGCATTGTTGTTGAAAAAACCCTCCAAAACACATATTGCTTGAGTGGCGAAGCTCAACGTACAGGGAAACATTTCGCAAATTAACACAGCTTCATTGCCATCATTTGGTGTCAAATTGAGGCATGGACATAAATCATCTACCCATGAAACCACCCAAAACCCTCCGTCAACAATATATCTATATAGACGAATCGCCCAATAAAGGCAGAGGCGTGTTTGCTGCCAAAGCCTTTAGAAAAGGAGAGGTAATAGAAACAGCCCCTGTCATCGTTTTGAGCAACGATAGCATGGGACTGTTGGACTATACAGAACTATATAATTATTATTTTTTGTGGGGTAACGACCAAAGTCAATGCGCCATCGCATTGGGTTTTGGGTCTATCTATAACCATAGTTATCAACCCAATGCTCGCTACAATACTTATTATAGAGAACAAATCATCGAATTTGTGTGTATTGAGAATATTGCTCCTGGTGAAGAAATCTTAGTCAATTACAATGGCGAACCTGACGACCAAAGTTTGGTTTGGTTCGATAAAGTTAAAAAATCCTTATCCTAAATCTTTGTTCATGAGTTTAATCAACTATTGGGGTTTTCGTTTGTCTGTTTTGTTGTTCCAATTAGTGCCTTTTTGGTTGCTTTATTTTTTGTCTGATGTGTTGAGTTGGCAGTTTTATCATTTGTTTCGCTATCGGCGCAAAATAGTAGAACAACAATTGCGCAACAGTTTTCCGCAAGCATCTGAAGCACAGATACAAGAATGGACGCGAAAATCTTACCACAATTTAGCGGACATTATTCTGGAAAGTATGAAAGGTTTCACAATGTCGACCGAACAAATAATGTCGCGTATGAACTATAGAAATACGGCTTTATTGGACAAATATCGCGCAAAAGGACAAAGTTTTTTGTTGGTCGCGCCGCATTTCTGTAATTGGGAGTGGGGAGTAATCACTTTGCCATTGGTGTTGCCACACAAAGCAATAGGTTTTTATAAACCGCTTTCAAATATTTCTACCGAAAACTATACTGCTCAAAAACGTTCCCGTTTGGGTATGAATCTCGCACCCACCAAAACTACTGCTGTTACTTTTGAACAATACAAAGACCAAGCCGCCTGCTACATTATGATGGCAGACCAAAATCCGCCAAGTATGCAAAAGTCGTATTGGGTTAATTTTTTGAATCAAGAGAGCGCTTGTGTTATTGGACCCGAAAAATATGCTCGCCAATATCAACTTCCAATTGTGCTGCTTAGAGCAACTCGCATAGGACGCGGGAATTATGAGGGTGTTTTTAAGGAATTAGTAAATCCACCATACGACACTTTGGCAGAAGGGAAAATCACCGAGGTCATGATGTATGAGTTTGAACGCATTATTGCCGAACAAATCCCTAATTGGCTCTGGACGCATCGCCGCTGGAAGAAAAAACCACCTATTGCTTAATCAACGCAACAAAACTTAATGGTTTTTCCATTCCAACTGTTCTAACATTTGCTGCAAAAGGCGCTCATAGCGCAATTTTTCGGCAGTTTGACAACTCAAAGAGAAAAGCATCACCATGTCGTTGTGTTGAAAATAGCAGTTTTTGACATACAAACCCTTAGAATTGTCATCTTGTGGCGCATAATAGGCAAAATGAGATAATTGCATATTAGCAACATTGCTTTGTTCGATAGGAATGTCTTTACCATTGTTATAGGTAATTATTGTTTCTAGTGCTTCTTTGGCAACATAGTCGCTCAAATTTTGCTCGCTATTGGGCAACACCATAAAACGCAAAATACCTGTAATGGGGCTTTCTATGGCAGAAAAAATCTCGATAGACTCTTCATTTTCGCTGACTGTAAAGCTGTATTGTGGTGGAATCGTAATTTGATAACCCAATGCTCGGTTGAGGTAATGGGTGTTTTCGGGGCGAAAGCTGCTGAATATGCGCTCAAATGACGGACTATAAGTTGACCATTGCTCTATGGTGGAACTGGCTTTTAGGATAAAAATATCTCTATTTTTTCGGATAAACAATATATTGGTTTGAGATGCGGGTGTGCCTTTATGGGCTTTGGTCTTGAACGAAATGAATTGGTAGGGCAAATATAGATTGGGTACAAACCGATTGGCATCTAACAACAAAGCATAGTTGTCGGACTGTTGCGCCAAAAATTTTAGCTGTTGTTCCAATAAATTTTGCCATGCTTCGTCATTTGTAATAGTCATGCCTATTGCCTCAAAAAGCGCTAAGGGTTCTTGTTTATCTGATAAAGGGTAGCTAAGGAAAAAGGTATTGGTGAGTGCAAAATTTTTAGTTGCAAATTCCCATTTTGACGGAATTTCTATTGAAAAACCATAATTATGAAAGTATTTTCGCTCGATGTTTTGCGCTTTTATGGGTAGTTGCCATAAAACAACAGACAAGTAACAAAGCCATATTTTTTTTGCAGACATAATGGTATTAATTAAGTACACAACTTGAATAGCAACAATTGTGCCTTAATTATTCCGAACTTACTTAATCGTGTTTTTATGTGTAAAAATTTAGTTTTTTTACAACAAAAAGCATTTATTACAACCATTATTGGGCGCTATTAAAGCATTATTGGTAGAATCCCCAAATATAAGGTGTTACTTTTTTGTATGCTATACGTCATAGACAAGACACAATTCTTGCATATAATACACCCCCTTTAAATTTGTTCTTATAACCTCTCTTATTGTATGCGCTACCCCTACATCATTAAGATTTTATTATGCGTATGTCACACTACTCTTTTGTTGGCTCAAAATAACAACATGGCTCCTGCTTCGGAAAACGAACACCTAAACGGACGAGTCCAACAAGTTATTTCTACTCGTTATGAAGCTGCCATCAGAGGCGGCGAAATCGTACCTATTGCCAAACTCGAATCGGTGGAAGAAGACTATATTCTATCCTTTGATACAAAAGGCAACAAAGTCCAAGAGCAATACTACGACCCCGATGGAAAAGTGGGAGCAGTATACTCCTATCTTTACAATGAAGCTAATAAGCTATTACAAATCAACTATCAAAACCGATTGGCACAAGACGTAAACTGCGAAACAGCATACGAATACAACGAACAAAATCAATTGCTGTCGCAAATATCTACTTGTGGTAACACTACCCTAAACACCAGCACTTATTATCAATACAATTTCGAAGGTCTGTTAATCAAAACAGCACAATATGATGGCAGACAAAAATTGGATAGAGAAAGTGTGTGTGAATACAACAACCAACAGCAAATCGTTAAGACAAGCTATCTGTTTCCACAAAACCCAACTGCTAACTATTATCTTACTTGTCGTTATGATAATAAGCGTTTGGCAGAGAAAACAGAATACTATGCCAATGGCGCATTGCACACTATAGAGACGTATGACCGAGCCGAAAGGTTAATTAGTGTGGTACAATATCAAGAAGATGGCAAAGTGTTGGACAAACTTATTCATCAATACGATGCTGATGGCGCTATTATTCAAACTACTGTTTTTGATGCTAATGGCAAAATGCAACGTTTTGTTAGCTATGAGTACGATAAGAAAAAGAGAGTTGTTAAAACGAACTTGAATTATCCCGCAGACAAAAAAAAGTATTGCATATCATATACTTATGCTTCCAATGGCAAACTTAGCTCCGAAACAAACGAAGACATCACCAACAACAGAACTACCATGTATAAGTATTTATACGACCGACAAAATAATTGGGTGAAAAAAATCACTTTCGAAGACAAAAAGCCTAAAGACATCGTTGTCAGAACGATTATCTACTACTAAAATACGCTTGACCTATCAGCACAAAGAATCGAATCAAACAAAAAATATTTCGTACCAAAAGTATACGTATCTTATACCCCCAACTTCAGTACTGAAGTTGGGGGTATCTACATTCGAAACCCCCAACTTCAGACTCGCGCTGGGGGTGCGCCGTCTCGAAACCCCCAACTTCAGACTCGCGCTGGGGGTGCGCTGTCTCGAAACCCCCAACTTCAGACTCGCGCTGGGGGTGCGCCGTCTCGAAACCCCCAACTTCAGACTCGCGCTGGGGGTGCGCCGTCTCGAAACCCCCAACTTCAACACTGAATCGGAGATAAAACGTCTCGAAACCCCTAACTTCAACACTGCAAAAGGCATTTGGTCAAAATAGATAGATAGGGTTTGAGTCGTTGTGCCATTTTTTTGGGCGAAACGATAGGCTACTTTTTTTGTTTTGCTTATTCAAAATCTATTAAAACAACAACGGTCACTTGTTATCCACAAATGACCGTTGTTGTTTTGGAAAGCGTATCCGATGCTGGTTTTATAGAGAGAAATTGCGCACTTGTTGCAATGGATTAAGGCGTTTTAGATTGATTTGGAAGCTAATTTTTTCGTACCATTTAATGTCGTTCGTTTCAAAATAATTTTTGAAAGCTTTGGCATGGAACAGTGGTAGATATATTTCGAAAGTGTTGGGAATGATAGATAGGTATATACCTGTATCAAAAAGCAGTTGGCGTGTGCCGTCGCCGTCAAATTGCTGGTGGTTGAGGATATAGCCTGCGTCGGCATATAGTTTGACGAACGGAATGGGCAAGTTGGTTTTGAGGTTGAGCGCCAACAAAGACCTATTAGCCGTAAATGGATTTGGGAGCTTGAAAGCGGCGTTTCGTTCAGCTATCTGGCGTTTCCAAAAGCCATCTGTTTCGAATCGACCAAAGTATAAGTTGTCATACATATAGTCATAGCGTCCTACATCGGTAATAGTGAGTCGTTGTGGATTTAGTGTATCGTTTTTGATAAAGGCAGCGACATAGAGTCTAATATCAAAACCTCTGTTTTTCTTAGGGAAAGAAAAGCGGTATTTAAATTGTGTTTGGGCTACATGAAATCTATCAAAGTCGGATTGGACTGACAACTGATAACTCAAAGGATTAAGGGTGCGGTTGTTGTTTAGTTTAACACCTATCTCGCCAACATAAGTGTTTTTGCGAAGTCCTTCTTCTGTACAGTTGTAGCCATCGGGACAGTCTTTGAATTGGCGGTGAAATACCAACACGTCGCGGTAGAAAAGGTCGGTTCGAATGGAACTTCTTGGACTTTGGGGGCGCAGCGTGAGTGTAAATTGGTCACTTAGGCGATAGTATTTTGTGGGAGTGGATTCTATTGTTTGGTACAAACTATCGGCAGAAATGATGCGGTAATTTCCCGAACCGAAAGTCATACCTTCTAAAGAGATTTTTAGTTTGTGCCACCATTTTTTATCATTTTGGGGATAGATATTGAAATCTATGTTGCCTATACCCGAAAAATTAAAATTTTTGAGCGATACCATTGGCACCAAACCATACTCTATAGTCCGCTGCGGAGCGATTGGACTGTAGAAAGCCATGCCAAGCATTGCTTTATCATAGTGGTTATAGGCTACAGCAGGAAGGTAGAAAATTTGGCGGCGGTCGGAGCGTTCGAGTCCACCCAAAAATTGTAAGCGTGTGGGCAAAGAACGATGACAAATGCCGCTTTTGTGCCACTGATTGTTAGATCTATTAAGGTCGGGCATGTTGTTGGCAACGTCTATAACCAATTTGTCGTAGTCCATGCTCGGAAACAAAACCTCCGCCTCTCCATTGAAGCCATCATACCAGATAGTGTGAATCACTTTGCCGTCTTTGACCGCCGAAATAGGGAAAGGGGCTTTGATGTGGGTAAAATCGCCATACGCGCCAACGGGATTGCCGTCTTTATCGCGGTGCAAACGTCCTTGTTTGACGGTCACTTTGTCATAAGTGGTTTTTCCGATAGTTTCGGCATTGGCTGCTACTTTTTTGAGGCTATAATCGATGGTGGCATTGGTCTTTAATAATTGGTCAAAGAACCATGTTAGGTTTTTACCAGACTCTTTCTCAAACACCGCCTTAATATCTTCGGGATAAGGGTGTTTAAATTCGTATTGTCTGTAGTATTGGTGCATTATTTTGTCGAAATTGTCGGTGCCGAGGTATTTTTCGAGATAATTAAACACCAAAGCGGTTTTCATATAGACAATTAGACCGTAATTCATGTCGGTATATGCTGCCGAATGACCTTCTATGGCTTGGTCTTCGTGTTTGCGCGCCGTATATTGATATGCCAAATAACGCCCACCACCCGAGTCTAAATCGACAAACCTAGATAGGTCGATTCCATTGACCTTTACTTTATCATCAGGCTTTGATGGGTAGTAAGTATCGATATATCTTTGCTCGTAGTAGGAATTAATCCCCTCGTCGAGCCAAGGGTGTTCGCGCTCATTGGAGCCAAGTTGTCCATAAAACCAATTGTGACCTACTTCGTGCGTAATCACAATGTCCAACTGTTTAGGGCTGCGCGAAAGTCCAATAACCGTAACATTGGGATACTCCATGCCACTTCCAGCACTTAGGGCGCTTTGCAATGCAGTGGCTTGTTGATAAGGATATTCACCCACCAATTTGGAATAAAACTCAACGGATCTTTTGACATAGAACGCGCCTTGCTTCCAAAGGGCAGCTTCGTCGTTGGTAAACATCGCCCAACAGTCTATTTGCC
This sequence comes from Chitinophagales bacterium, assembly GCA_016787295.1. Lineage (GTDB taxonomy): Bacteria > Bacteroidota > Bacteroidia > Chitinophagales > UBA2359 > JAEUUX01. The sequence continues at coordinate 135,111 of JAEUUX010000164.1, read as the reverse complement.
TACCTGATTCTAATTTGGCTTGTTCGTGCAGGACATGAAAACGCTTGTCGGCAAACCACGCAAAGTCATGGACATTTTTTTGGCGATATGAGAGGGTTTTTCGTTCGTTCGAAGACTCAGGAAAGGCGGTATCAGTCTGAAATTCAGTGATGGCTGCGGTTTCTTTGCTTTTTTGCAACAAGAACGCCTTTTCTTCTTCGTTTTGAAGGTCACCTGTGGCTCCGACAACATAGTTTTTGGGCAAATTAATGGTCACTTCAAAAGAGCCATATTCGCTATAGAACTCACCTTGGTCTAAGTAGGGCATTTCGTGCCAACCTTTGCGGTCATATACAGCAGGTTTTGGATACCATTGTGTGATTTGGTACGATTGTCCGATGTGTCCTAATCGCGAGAAGGTTTCGGGGATTTTAACATGGAAAGGTGTGGTGATAGTGATAGATTTTTGTGGTTCAAGCGGGCTTGGCAAGATAACTTTTATAATGTCGGGATTTTTGGGATAGGGTTCTGTTTTGAGTGTGCTGTTATTTGCCTTAAAATCGAGCTGGTCTATGTAGCCGCGTTCGCTTTGTTTAGCATAATAAAACTCTGTACTTCCGTTCTCCACTTCTTGTTGGGCATAAGCCGTTTGGTCGTTTAAGTAGGCATTGGGCCAGAGGTGAAAATAGATAAAAGTAAGTTTGTCGGGCGAATTGTTGGTGTAGGTAAGGGTCAAAAAACTATTGAGTTCATGCTTTTGGTCGTCGAGCGTGGTTTCTATTTTGTAGTCGACTTGTTGCTGCCAATAGTTTTGGGCAAAAATAGGCAGCACACCCATGACACATAGCAAAGAGATAACAAAAGTTTGCTTCATTTTCGTAAATATTATGTTTAAAGTTTTTTTGAGGGGGTAAAGGTAGGCTTTTTTGGGCAAAATATTGGCGTATTCAGGCTTGTTTTGTATAGTTGGCATTTGGGGACTATAAAATTGTGGTATTTTATCATAAATTTGTGGCAAGAAATAAACAATTTGGTAAAAAACCTTTATTTTTGTGGCACTAATTTGTCCTTGTCAAAAAAAAAGTTCCATGAAAAACCATTCTACATGGCTATTACTGCTTTTGTGTAGCAGTTATGCTTGGGCGCAAAATGCAGCACCTACCTATTATAAAGACATTTCGCCCATTATTTATCAACATTGCACGTCTTGTCATCGTTCGGGCGAGATTGGCTCACGCTCCTTTACCAACTACGAAGAAGTGTTGGACGCAGCCAGTGCTATTCAGTATGAAACCTATATTCGGCACATGCCACCCTGGAAAGCCGACCCCGAATATCGTCATTTTTTGGGAGAAAACTACCTGACCGATGCCCAAGTGCAGACCATTACCGACTGGGTGAGTGCAGGTGCGCCAGCGGGCAACCCTGCCGACGAAGCACAGATGCCCAATTTTCCCGAAGGTTCTCAAATTGGTACGCCCGACTTGGTGCTACCTTTTGCACAAGCCTATGCACATGCTGGCGATGGCTCCGACGAATATCGCTATTTTGTGTTGCCCACCGGTCTGACACAAGACCAAGATATCAAATGTATTGAGATGCGTCCGGGTAACACCCAAATTGTTCACCATGCCCTATTTCAAGTAGATGCCGAAGGCAGTGCTGCCGAAGCCGATAGTGAAAGCGAATTGTATGGCTTTACCGACGATAATGTTTGGTTTGCTTTGGACGGAAGTTTGCCGGGCTATGCTCCCGGTCAAAAACCGCCCGTGAGTCCGCCCACTATCGGTCACAAACTGCCCGCTAATTCCGATTTGGTCGTGCAGATGCACTATGCACCCACCTTCCAGACGCAAACAGATTCGTCTGTTGTGAATATCTTTTTTGCTGACCAGCCCATCCATCGCTACATCGAAACCAAAATCATGTTACCTACCGATATTGTGAATGGCTTATTTTTTATGTTTGGAGGTGAAGTGAAAACTTTTCACGGCGTTTGGGACGTACCCAAAGACATTAGCCTCTTGAGCATAGCGCCTCACTGTCACCTTCTCGGAAAAACATGGGAAGTATATGCCATTACACCCAGCAACGATACGATTAATCTGGTTCGAGTTCCCGATTGGGACTTTCACTGGCAGCGCGACTACCAATTTGAGAAACTGCTTTATTTGCCAAAGAACACAACAATACACGCTTTTGCGACCTACGACAACTCCACCAATAATCCAAACAATCCCGACCCCACACCGGGTTTCATCACTTGGGGAGAGAACACCACCGACGAGATGTATTATCTGCCTATCTCTTATGTGAACTATCAAACGGGCGATGAAAACATATCCGTAGGCGAAGCATTGGCTAATCCAGAGTGGGTGTTTCCGAAAAACCAAATTTATCCCATCTATCCCAACCCAACAAACGGACAGTTAGTTGTCGGTTTTTCGCTAATAGAAGCCGTGCAAGGCACTATCAATATCTATGGCTTAGATGGAAAATTACTCAAAAACGTTGCATCGAATACAAATTATTTACCGGGCAAACATAGTCTATCCATCGAGATAGGAGACTTGCCATCGGGCGAATTTATTGTAGCCATCGAAAGTAATAAAGGACATCGGATATCGCAAAAAGTGATTTTGATGCGCTAACTATCCATACCATAGTGTTTCGTTTAGATTATTTTGTCGAATACATTTTTTTGGGCGTTTCCCTGCGGGTCGGGCTTTACAGGGCTTCGCTGCCGCTTCGGTGCAAGCACCAGCCTTAACAGGCTGCCCTTACAATCCCTAACGCGCTTCGCCCTTCGAACATTTATGATATTGTATAAGACAATAGCATTTTATCCCAACAAAATAGGTAAAATATAACACTAACATCTTTTTTATACCACATTGAAAATACTTTTCGTTTCTTGTTGTTGATTTTCGTAATGCAAAAGTAGTGGGTTTCACTAAAGCATACAAATAGCCTTTTTAGTAATTATCCCTATACTACCAACAACAATGCTTTGAAAAACAAGCTATAGACCTATTATATGAAGCCATATAGCCAATCTGTTCTCCAAAATCCGAATTTTTTTTTCAATTTAGCGTATGTTTTGTTCAAAATGCTTTGATGTCTGCACAAAATAGGCACCGAAGCATTTTTTTATACATCACAATATTTGTTTACCAAAAAAAATTAAACCATCATATAACATGACAGCAACCCAATTATTGGCAGATACCTTCAACGAAACGCGCAATATAACCCGTTTTTATTTGAGCAAACTGAAAGAAAAAGACCCGCTACAGGTATTCACAGTCAACGGTGTTCGACTCAATTCGGCATATTGGCTCACAGCACATTTGGCTTGGGCAGAACACTTTCTATTGCTACAAGGCACAGGCAGCACTGTAGCTTTGCCCGAATTTTTGAAAGACTATGGCATAAGTAGCAACGGTGAAGTGCCTGCTGATGCACCCGACTATAAAACCATACTCCATACCCTCAACAGTCAACACGAAATCGCTTTGCAACATCTGCTTAGTCTTTCGGACGAGGCACTACAGCAACCTAATCCTCTGGGTATTACCTTCGGAACGTCCAACACCGTGAAAATGGTTATACAACATGCCATTCGACACGAAGGCACTCATGCAGGTCATATTGGTTGGTTGTGTAAGTTGCATGGTGTTGCTACTTTGTAAACCCAAATTGGGCTGATTCAAACAAGAATCAGCCCAATTATTGTATGATGCAAACCGATATTATATGCCATTTTTTGTCCATTGCTCCACCAAAGCAGGAACGGCAAGAGTAGCATTTTCGGCGCAGATAGTTAGATTGCGAATGCCTCTAATGGCTTCTTTGTTAGGAGCAGGATCAACAAGGTAGATGGGCGTGTTGCGACGCACATAGTGTATCAGCGAGGCAGCAGGATAGACCGTCAACATCGTTCCCACTACCAACAAAAGGTCGGCTGTGCTTGTCAACTCCATGGCATCTTCCATCAAAGGCACCATCTCCCCAAACCAAACGATATTGGGTCTTAGTTGTGCGCCACCTTCGCACTTGTCTCCCAACTTAATCGGCTCTCCGCCAATATCATAGATTAAGTTTGCGTATTGGCTACTTCGCACCTCCCGCAACTTGCCATGTAGGTGCAACACCTTCGTTGAGCCACCACGTTCGTGCAAATCGTCCACGTTTTGGGTGATAATCTGAACATGGTGGTATTGTTCCAATTCAGCAAGGGCTTTATGTGCGGCGTTGGGTTGCGCTTGCATTGCGTCGGCACGGCGCATATTGTAAAAATCCAACACACGTTGTGGATTGTGGTACCATGCGTCAATGCTGGCTACTTCTTCGATTTTGTAACCATTCCACAAACCACCCGCACCACGAAAAGTTTGTAGACCACTTTCGGCGCTAATGCCCGCTCCTGTCAAAACAACAATGTTTTGCTTTTGCATTGAGTGCTAATAGACATTTAATTTTTCGGTGTAAGTAGATTTTTCGGTATCTATGCGCACCAGATACAAACCTTGTGGCAAGTTTTGCAACGGAATGGCATGACTTATTGCACCTTGCACTTTGCCCAGCGATTTAGACCAATGTGTTTTGCCGTTAAGGTCTTGAAGCGTCAGGGTTATTTGTTGTGCTTCGTTGCTTTGCATGGATATTGTGGCTTGGTTGTGCGCGGGGTTTGGCGACACGTGGCAATAGACCGTTGGTTGCGCGTCGTTCATACCCACACAGTCAGTATAGAAAACACTAACAGGCATAGGTTCGCTCACACAAGTGCGGTCGAGTTCCTTCACCTCCCAATCGTAATAATAATAGTAATAATAATCTCCATTGGCGGGGTCGTCATAGTTAGAGGCTTTTATAGAAACATACCCATTAACCACATAAGGATAAGTAACATTGCTATTGTTGCGGTATAGTTGCGGGTGTTGCAACGATTTTAGTTTGAAATTACTACCGGGCTGGAGCATAAAATTGAGGTTGGCTCTGCTTTCGCCTTGTGGTAGGTTAACAGTTGCGCTGTGTAATACATTGTCGTCTTCATCTAAGACTTGGATAGTTCTTTCGCCCGCTACTTGAGCATATACCTTGATGGAGACCAATTCGCATTGTTTTAAAACATCAAATATTTCATAGCCATTATTTGCCAACGAATTGTAACCTCCTAAGCCAAACAAGTTGTCATGTGGTTCGTTGAATTGTGTTTGTCCAGGATAAAAAACTTCATTTTGAACGTAGTATGTTTTTGATGCTGATAAAACGGGCGTAGTATAACTCGTGCCTTCAGCTATGGGAGTAGCACTATTGAGGTCTTCGTACCATTTTACAACACCATTGGGTTGTGCAACGTCAATTGATAAGGTTACTGCTGTGGGCGAACAAATAGAGTCATTATTGACCATCGTTGGTGTTACATCATCGACTTGGATTTGGATAGGAGTAGATTGTATTGCTCCACAATAGGTATAGGCAGTGACCGTATACAAACCTGTTTCGGTGGCTTGAATGGTGTTGGTGGTGTCGCCTGTACTCCACAAATAGCCCAAAGCTCCGTGATTAGCCTGCAATTCCACAGCATCGCCTTTGCAGAAAGTGGTTACGCCTGTTGCAGTCAATAGTTCTTCGGGTTTATAGTTTTGTTTTGACAAACTGAAAGGAATTGCCATCACATTGTTGGTTTCGTCGGTTTCGGCAAAGTTGTTATTCGGGTCGACTTGCACCACCAAATAATAATCTCCATCGCATACATCAGGTGGAATTTGAATATCCATATCATCGAGGTAATAGTGATAAATATCTGTAAAACCTACAGAAATACCTTGTGCCAAACCACAAGAATATTCTCCACCACCTAAACCGTAGTTGATTTGGTTGCTACTATTGCGGACTGTTCCGCCGTTATCCACACAATAACCGTCATAATAATCACAAGAACCATAATCCATGAGACAGAATCCTAATTTTTCGCCGCTCACGACTATTGGCCAGTTAAGAGGATTGGGGTCGCTCGATTTGTTGCGCAACGAAAAATTGCACCAAGCATCGACGTGCATATGGAAGTGTGTGGGGTGATAGGTCATTGAACCCGCCCAACGGTCGTAGTTAGTCATGGTGCCATTATCTTTGTGGTAGACTTTTTGCTTGATAAGTTGGCGCGGTGCTGTTCCGTCGGCGCAATTGTTCACATTGATGCCGGGACTATAAATGGTATCTGTTCCGCACACGTAGTAGTCGCTGGCTGCAACGGTGAGGGGTCCCCAACCTATATTGGGAGTGGCTATTGATACGCGCAATTCGCCGCGTCGCTCTGGTTGGTTGAGGGGGTCTAATAGCAAGATTTCTGCAATAGTAATATCGGGCAGCAAATCACAGCCAACACTACCATCAGGACAGAGACAACCTGTGGCGTTGCTTGTTGTACAAGGGTCTTGAGCCAAGACAACAGTAGCGAATAGGATAGAAAACAGAAAGTAGAAAGTATTTTTCATGACCAATAAGATGTTTATAGGTGTAAATCTTGTGCAAAGATACAAATACCTTGTGAATTTATAGTGCGATTTTGGGACAAAAAAATAAAAATCGCCAATGTTGGCACAAAAGATACCCCGACACGCCAAAACAGATGCCTATTGCCAAGACAATATTCACATTGTCTTGACAATAGGCGTTTAAAAAAGGTATTATAGTATGGAGAAAAATCTTTATTTCTGCATTTTTTGGATTTCGCTGCGCAGTTCCATAACCGTTACCAATAATTTTTCGAGGGTTACTTCGTTGTCGGGCATATCGGTGGCGATAAAGGTTTTGGCTTTCCAAATTTCTTTGATGTCACCCACATTGACCAAGAAAGGTGGATAATTGGGATTGTCTGAATGGAGGCGCAATTTGCCTTCGTTCAGTAGGTTTTCGGCGCGCTTATATACAATGCCGTCTTGCTCAGATACGACAATATATGTTTGTCCGCTTTTTACATCTTCCCAGTCTTCTACATATTCTGCCACGACAATGCTACCTTCTTTGAGTGGAAGCATCGAGTCGCCCATGATTTCGAAGGCTCGATAGGTTTTGTTACTTGGGAGAAAAGGAAGTTGGAACTTGGGAAGTTCCTTAATATACTCTTGGTCGGAGTAGCCACGCAGATAACTTGCGGCGGCGCGTTGAGGCACTAACTCGATGTTTTCTTTGCCTCTATTATCGGTGGTAATGGATAGGACGCGCATATTTTTTCCTTTGATGTCTACATTTCCTGTTAGTTGATAAGGAATATTTTTTTCGCCCGAAAACAAGAAAGTATCGACGGTTTGGGTCAAGTTTTCTTTCATTAATCGGTCAATAGAAATATTGTATTTTTCGGAAATCGTGACCAAAACCTCTTTGTTAGGTTCTGCCCTACCTTCTTCATACGACCCCAATGCGGAGCGTTTGATGCTTAGTTCGTCGGCGAACTTGTCTTGCGGAAGGTCTTTGATTTTGCGAATGAGCTTGATGTTGTCTTTCAAAACATCATTGCTCGACTTTTTTTGTTGTTTCATAAAAATAAAATTTACGCCATTAAAAAATAAAATTTACGCCAGTTGTTGATATATTTTTACTTATTATTTTCGCCAAAAAATTGTTAGTTTCGGAGTATTTAGTGTGGCGTTAGTCGGTGTTTATGATAATTTGGGTTTATCATTTTACCGATTTTCATGCAAAATTACTAACTATTTTGGATATTTCCAAATTTTTTGGCATTTTTTTTTCGCAAAATGCAATTTTTTTTTACTTTTTTGGTATTTTTTAGTAAAAAACCCAATAATAGACCTTTTTTGTTAATATGTAGAGACAAAATATGGGCTTTTTTGTTTCAAAAAGATTGTTGGTTGTTCCTTATTTTATTAGCCATTTTAGTCTGTCAAAACACCAAATTTACCTGCTCGAAAATCGTGGTATGCGTCTAACAATTCTTGTTTGGTGTTCATCACAAAAGGACCTTGCGCGGCTATGGGTTCGTTGATAGGTTCGCCGTTGATGACCAACAAGGTAGTTTTTTCTTGTGCTACTACGTTGAATTGATGTCCGTCGTTATTAAAGTATACTAATTGGTTGGTTGTGGCGACTCGTTTTGAGGGAGGACAAACCACACTTCCTTCGATGACTATCATAAGGGTATGATAACGGACAGGTAAGACAAATTCTACTGTTGCGCCTGCCTGCAATTCCACATTATAGAGGTTTATGGGTGTAAAAGTTTGAGCAGCGCCTTTGTGTCCCTCATATTCGCCCGCAATAATAGCCACCTGTCCTTTGCCATCGGGCGTAGTGACACGAGGAATTTGCTCTTTAGTGAGACTTTGGTAGCGCGGCTCGGTCATTTTGTGAGCGGCGGGCAAGTTGACCCACAGTTGCACCATTTGAAAATCACCGCCTTGACGACTATAATTTTGTTCGTGGTATTCTTTGTGCAAAATACCCGAACCAGCAGTCATCCACTGCACATCGCCCTCGCCAATAATGCCGCTATTGCCCATACTGTCGTGGTGTGCAATTTTGCCTTTGTAGGCAATGCTAACCGTTTCGAAGCCACGATGTGGATGTACTCCAACGCCCCGTACTTGCTCTGTTGGCGGAAAATAAAAGCGGGAATTGTAGTCAAGCAAAATAAAAGGATTGACAAGTTCCATTGGAACGATGCTGGGAACAAAATTGTGGACACGAAAACCGTCACCCACAAAATGCGGATCTTTGGGTTCGATTATAGCTGCAATTGTTCTGGATTTCATAAAATTGTTGGTGTTTTTTTTATGAGAGATTTAGGGTTGATTTCGGCATTTTTCGACCTTTGCTTCCAAATCTTTTTGCCAATTATCTCCCTGTTTTTGGCGCAATATGGCATCGGTAGCTTTGTTGGCTTCGATATGTTGTGGCAAAAGTTTTCCGTTAAATTGTATCCATTCTACTCCAATTTCGAGTGCCAGGGTACGATAACATTGCGTCAGTCGTGGATCGGGTATACGTCCCCAAACAGGTGTGTAATACTGCATCACGTCATTGGTATTGGTGTTTGTTGTGGCAGTTTTCGTAGATAGAGCAGGTGGTGGTGTTTCAACCGTTTGAGTAGTATTGTTGCTTGGCGGCGGCATGGGAGTAGTGGCAGGCAGCGGCGGTGCCACTTCTACATGTTGCTTAGTTGTTGTAGTGGGTTGAGTGGTTGTGGTGGGGTCGATTCTTTTTTTGCTACATTGTGCAGACAAAAATAAACCACAAAGACAAACAAAAAGGTATTTTTTCATAACCATTAATTTTGAATTTACCTATCTATTATGCTACAAATAGGTCTTTGACCTATCTACAACACAAATTTTATAATATTATTTTTATTTGAGCGGTTTCTTGCGGGTTGGGCGCTACGGGGCTTCATTAACGTTGGTATCTATAACTTTATGCAAATACTTTTGCTCCACCCAAGCTATTTCGCCGTTCATAGCTTGTACTTTCCACCAGTCGGCAGCATCGTCTATAATCCGTACTTTTGCTCCTGCTGACAGTTCCAATAGGGTATTGGCTTCGGGCGAGGGTTGTGCTTGCAACTGCAATATCGGTGCAAATATGATGGCTTCGGGCGCATGGCTATAGCGATAACTTTGATAGGCAAACAATAGGCACAATAGCGCCACTGCTGCCCATAGCCAACTATAAAATAGTGTAAAACGTTGTTTTCGGTAATAAAAAATGCGATGAAGTTGTTTTTTTTGTGCAACAAACCAAACCCAAACCGCCACCAATGCCAATATTGCCCACACATTGACAGATAAAAATGAAGCCAAAGTCTGTAGTCCTTTTTGATAGAACAACAAAGGCAAGGTATCTACTTTTTGGCTTACGCGTTTATTGGCTTGTTGTAGGTTGTGCTGTATATCGGTGCTACGGGGCGACAAGCGCAAAGCTCGTTCATAGTTCAATATAGCAGGAGCCGTTTGTTGCAATTGATAGTAACAGTTGCCCAAATTGTGGTAAAGTGCTGCCGATTTTTCGCCATTTTGCAACAATTGCTCGTAAATTTGCGCGGCTTGTCGGTAGTTTTTTTGTTGGTATTGCTGCTCGGCTGTCTCCCAGTTGTCATTTGCAAAAACAGGAGTCGAAAATATGCCTAACACACCCAGCCATATTGCTAATTTAAAGGCATTGGTTTGGCTCGATGAACCATTTAAATGGTCTTCTATTTGTCGCAAAACGGCTTGTGCCTGAGCATAATCGGTGCGAATATTATCGACATTAATAGCCAAAGGTGCATACAAATAGGTAGTGCTTTGAGCAATCAAAGACAAACATTGTTGTACCAAAGTATCGGGTATTTGCGCATATGTGAGGGCTTGTGACAGCTTGTTTTCGGACAAAATAGCTTCGTCGGGCAGTATGTTTTTTCGGCGAAAATACTGCTGTAAGTTGTCCAAAAGCTGTTCATAGAAAGTTGTTGAAGGATGTTTGGCAGCAGTACGATAGGCTTGTTCTATATGGTGAATGGCGCTCGAATAGGCAGTTTGATGTAGTAATTCTGTGGTATTTTCAGCGTTCTGAGGACGGAAACGCTGCCTGATGTATCGCCCAATATATAGCAAAATGGGCAACAGCAACAGTATCCAATAGATAGGACATCGCAACAAAGCTCCTATTTTTGAGCCAATAGACAACAAAGGTGCAGTGCGAAGCGGATAGATATTACCTTCGTCCAAATTGGCTATAGCCCCATTGCTTGCCGTAACGGTGATGGGTATGGCAGCTTGTTCGAGGCGGCGATATTGGCGCGAAGATGGGTCAAAATATGCTATCTGAATCGGTGGAATTTCGTATCTCCCTTGCTCTGTGGGTACGATGGTATATTCAAATGTCTTGGTGCCGCCAATGTGATTGCCTATGGGCGTAATGGTTTCGGTGTTGAGCGGGTCAAAATGTTCAAAACTTGGTGGAAAAACGATGATTGGCTCGCCAATAAACTTGACGTTGCCTGTACCATTCATTTCTACCAACAATTTGAAAGACTCGTTTTGGGCTAAAGTGGTTTTATCGGTGCTGGCTTTGAGGATAAAATTACCCACGCCTCCCGTAAATTCTGCGGGTGCATTAGTCGGTAAAGCTTGGATTTGGATAGTAGCGGAGTCGCTTTTGACCGATACTTTCTGTATAATAGCTTGTCCAAACCATGTATTGGCAGATGGGTCAATGATTTCGGCTTGAGCGATACCTGTTATGGCATCGATGTTTAGCTTGCCCGCTTGTTGTGGAAAAAGAGCATAGCGTTTCACATCTACTATCTTAAAATTAGCACCTTTGTAAGTCCCGTTTTGTGGAGCGCCCGTAGTTGGTAACTCTTCTACCCAAAAGCCGGTAAATTGTGGTGCTTTTTCGAGTTCAAAAGTCGAGACGGGTGTGTTGGTATAGAGTTGATAAGTAACACCCAATTGTTGTCCGACAAAAACGCTGTTGGTGTCCAATTTGATTTTGAGGAACAAGCGTGGCGGCTCGTCATTGGCACGCGGCGCAGGTGTGGGTTGTTGTTGTGGCGGCATGGGCGGAGCAGGAAAACCAAAGGGCAAATTACCAAAAGGGCTGGCAGGTGGTTGGGTTTGTGTCTTGCCCTGCACCACTTTGACCGTCACCTTGCCCGAACGCAAACTTTTTTTGTTGTCAGTCACTACCGTTGCGGGCGGGATAATGAAAGTACCTACTTTTTGTGGCAATAAGATGTAAGAAATGCCAATGCTGCGCGCCACGCTACCATTGGTCATCGTAATGCTTTGCGATTTGTTGGGACCACCCACAATGCGAAAATTACTGAAGTCGGGTGCTTGAAAATCACGCAATTCCGCACCCGAAAGTGTATAACTTAGGGTGAAAGTTTCTTGTAGTCCTGTGGTGGTTTGTTGGGGTGAAACGCTAAAATTTTGTGCCAACAGCCATTGATTTGTCAACAACCAACAACAAAAAATCAACAACACGGAAGTTCTAAACCAAGCTAATTGCATAGTCAATAAAATAAGCAAAAAAACAAAATCAAACAATGCAAAAAACAATTTGGCGATGAATTAGTGGTTGTTTTGATTTTAAAAAACGCCTCAAAGCGCCAAATATGCCACAAAGGTACAATATTTTTAGCAAACCAAAGTCACAATGACTCAAAATGCCAGCTATTGTCGTATCTTTGTCCCCAAAAATTGAGGTATATGCAATTAGCGGCTCGTGCTTTAAACTACCATTTTCGTTCCCGCTTGCCCAAAGTGCAGCAGTGGATACATCGCCCTATCCCTTGTCAACAACATTTGTGGACGTATTTGTGTTATGCGGCTCGTAACACCAATTTTGGCAAAACATACCATTTCAACAGCCTAAAAAAACCCGAACAGTTTGCCCAAATGGTGCCTTTACAGGATTACGAAAGTCTGAAAACATTTATTCAGCCTATTTTTGATGGGCAACAAAATGTGTTGTGGCATAGCGACATAAGATACTTTGCCAAATCGTCGGGAACAACAGCAGACAAAAGTAAATATATTCCGATAAGCACGCGCCAATTGTATGAAAACCATTTTAAGGCAAGTTCCGACATTTTGACTTTGTACATCACCGCTAACCCACAAAGCCAATTGTTTGAGGGCAAAGGAGTGGTTGTTGGTGGTAGCAGCCAGTTGAATCCGCTGAATCAAAAAGCAATGTATGGCGATTTGTCGGCAATTTTGAGCCACAATATGCCTTCAATCGGGCGATATTTGCGCACACCCAGCGTCGATATTGCTTTGTTGCCCAATTGGGAGGAGAAATTGGAACGCACCGCTAATTTGGTCATTCGCCAAAAAATCACACAAATGGCAGGCGTGCCTACTTGGTTGTTGGTGTTGTTGCGCCGCATTATCACCAATACAAAAGCCGAAAATATGTCTGAGGTGTGGCGCGACTTTGAATTGTATTTGCATGGTGGCGTGAGTTTTGCACCTTACAGACAGCAATTTGAGCAATTATTTCCGTCCGAAAAAGTGCAATATTGGCAAACCTACAATGCCTCTGAAGGTTTTTTTGGCATACAAGATCAACCGCAGCGCGAAGATATGTTGCTGTTGGTGAACCATGATATTTACTATGAATTTTTGCCAATGAGCGAAATCAATGCTCCCAACCCACGCACTTTGCAATTACACGAAGTAGAAATGGGCGTGAACTATGCCTTAGTCATTTCCAATACCAGCGGATTGTGGCGCTATATGCTCGGCGATACCATACAATTTACGACTTTGTGTCCGTATAGAATTAAGGTGACAGGTAGAACAAAACACTATATCAATGCTTTTGGCGAGGAAGTGATGGTCGACAACACAGACCAAGCGTTGGCACAAGTAGCCAAAAAACATCAAGTAGCCGTGCGCGATTATACCGTAGCACCATGTTATTTCGATGACACACAAAATGGCGCACATGAATGGCTAATTGCTTTTGAGCAAGAACCCAAAGATATGGAACAATTTGCTACCGATTTGGATTATGCCTTACAGCAAATCAACTCGGACTATGAAGCCAAACGATTCAAAGATATTGCTATGCGTATGCCAACAGTTCGGGCTGTACCGTCGAATATTTTTGAGCAATGGTTGCGACAAAAAAACAAATTAGGCGGACAAAATAAAGTACCACGTCTATCCAATGACCGCCAATTTCTCGAGCAGATATTGACAATCTGGAAAGAAGCGGATAAATTATAGTATTTTATACAACGCAAAACCTTTAAAATACATAATGAAAACAATATTTTTCTTACTTGTTATTGCGCTTTGGACAACTATGGGTTGTGCTATATTCCAAAAAATAACTACTCCAACAGTAGGCACCTATATAGGCACCGATATTGTTGTTGATGGTGAAAGTTTTCGGTATAATGCAAAAATAAACAAAAGCTCGAATAAACGACATTTTTTTATTGACGGTATAGGAGGATTTGATTCTCCGAAAATTAATTTATCGGCGAAAATGCTCACAGATTCAAGTTTTACCATTCCTTATCAAAAATTTCTGGGAGATATGTCTCTTGAAGGACAAGGAGACGGAATTTGGTATGCTCAAAAAGATAGTTTGGTTTTTTCCTACAAAGTGGTCTTTAAAGATAATGTTTTTGAAATATGCCAAACAACACTTGTCAAAGAACGATGAATTATTTTTAACCGATATTTCCTAATTTATCAGCGCCATAGCGCAAAAACAAGAATCCGTAGCATCTTTTGAGAATGCTACGGATTCTTGTTTCGAATAGTTCTATTGTTACATTAGGTTGACAACAGTTGCTTATTTAACAATAGCAAAATTGTATCCCAACGAAATTTCGTGTGAACCATTGCTAACAGTGTTCAATTTTGAGGTCGTAATGTCATAACTGTATGCAAAATTGAAACCCATTCCCAAGTCGAGACCAGCTAGAATACTCACAGCGTCTTCGGTACGATAAGCCACACCTAACCAGTATTCGTTGCTATTATTGGTATCGATATAAGCGCCACGTAAATTGATTTCCGCTTGCGGACGGTTGGCTTTCACAAATTTGGCAAGCAAAGCAGGTGTCAAAGCAAAATTGTCGTTCACCAAATAGCGGTAGCCTCCTGTCAAATAGATGTGACGGGCATTTTGGATATTTTCGGTATTGCCGTCAAATTTGAATTTGCTGGCAAACAATTGATTTGCCGAAACTCCGACCCAATAGTTGGGGTTTTTGAGGTATAAGCCCAAGTTGGCATCGGCACCAATTTTTGTAGCAGCCGCACTACCAATTTGCGGGTCGTCGTTTTGTTGCAAGATCAGTTCGTCGAATTTAATGCCATATTGCATAATGCTGGCACTAAGTCCCATACCTAAATAAGTGGTGCGGTCGAGGCTAATAGGTAGGTGGTAGGCATACGCCAGTTGTATACCGCTACGGCGCGTGGGTCCTGTCACATCAGAATAGAGGATAGCTCCCAAACCGATTTTCTTTTCGGGGCTTAGGTTGCCATGTACGCTTAAAACACCTGTTGTGGGTGAGCCTTCGACACCTGTCCATTGTTTGCGAAAAATAAATTTAGTAATAAATTTATCGTTACTTCCCGCAACAGCAGGATTATATGCAAAATCGTTGAGCATGTATTGGCTCAATTGGTGGATTTGCTGTGCTTTGGCAATATTTGTCAGAGTTCCTACCAAAGCTATTAAAAGGAATAATTTTTTCATGGAGATAAATAAATGATAATAATAAGAAAATTAAAACAAGAATATTTGGGTAAACGCTTTTAGAAGGGACGTTTACCCAAACAATAGTTTTTTTATCGCAATACAGTAATGTGTCCGCTTAATACCTCTCTGGCGCTGGTCGAAGGCGTGATAACATAATAGTATGTACCTTCTGCCACTTCGTCGCCATTGTTGTTTTTACCTTTAAATGCGTCTGTATCATTATTATAGGCAGTCGTATTCCAGATGAGCTGTCCCCAACGGTTAAAGATTTCTACTTTGAGGTTAGGGTCGGTATAAGCCAACGGAATGCGCCAATTTTCGTTATAGTTATCTCCATTTGGAGTAATGGCGTTGGGCAATTCACAAGCGGTATCAATGGTCACCTGCACCGAGTCTGTTGCCATACAACCAATGCTGTTCATTGCACGAACTGTATATACAGTTGTTTGCAAAGGACTATGTACAAAAGTGCTGGCGGTATTGTCGGTGGCTTGGTTGTTGACAAACCACAATAGCGTAGCACCAGTTGAAGCTTGTGCGGTCAGTTCTACTTCTTCGCCCGGACAAAGGGTTGTTAGATTAGCAGTTACATCGATGCTAGGTGCATTGGCAACCGTAACGGCTGTAGAAAGTTGTTCGCTATCTGTACTGCTGCCACAAACGGCATCAACTTGCAAAGTAATACTATAGCTACCCTCTTCGGTTAGGCTGAACGAAGGTTCTGCCTCCGTACTTGTTTGGGTACTATTGGTTGTGGTATTGGTAACAGTCCATAGGTAACTTTCGGCATTTTCGGACTGATTGTCCAAAAATATACTGGCACCCGAACAAACAGTAGGTTCAGATGTTAGCACAAAAGCGGCTAATGGCAACGACTGTGCAGAGGTAGTGATAACGATGCTTTGAGTGGCTTGGCAACCTGCTTGTGTAACTGTCACGGTATATACACCTGCTTCGGTGACCGTGATGGTATTGGTTGCTCCGCCATTGCTCCAGCTATAGGCTTCGTATCCTGCTTGGGCAGTAATCGTTGAAGGGTCATTACAAATTTCGGTGGCAGTTGCAGTAAGGCTGGGTGCGCTAACAGTGGCGTTTGTTACTTCAAAAGCTGCTACTGCATTACAACCTGCTCCGTTTGTTACCGTAACCGTATAAACACCCGCTTGGCTTATGGTGCTGGTTTGGGTTTGGTCGCCGTTGCTCCAGCTATATGAAGCATAGCCCGAACCTGCATCTAAGAGATTGGTAGAACCACCACAAATAGCAGGGTTAGCTGTTTGTCCATTCAAAGTAATAACAGGTTGTTGTACGCTTGAGCTGGTAATGGTGATACTTTCTGACCATTGGCAGCCAATTATGTCGGTGGCTGTAACGGTATATGTTCCAGCACCAAAGATAGTAATGGTCGAACCAACACCTGCCGCACCACTCCAATTATAATTGCTGAAGCCATCTGTAGCAGAAAGAGTCAAAGAACTACCTGCACAAATTTGTGTACCACCATTGCCTGATGTTACGTCCAAAGTTGGTTCGGGAGCTGTGGTAATGGTTTTGGCGGCATTGTCCGAACATCCTACATCGTTTGTAACAGTTACGCTATACGTTCCTGCTGTGGTGACCGTAATGGTTGGTGTTGTTGCACCATTGCTCCACTGATAAGATTCGAAATCGCCCGCCGAAAGTACAATTGAACCGCCAGGACAAACTTGTGATGACCCAGTAACTTGTGCGTTTGGAGCGGAATTAACCACCACACTGTACGACTCTTGGTAATCACAAGCACCTTCTACATAACTAATCGTAACCGTAGTAGGTTGTGTGGTACTTAACAAACTCGGATTTAGGATATTAGTAGTAACGCCATTAACTGTTATCACACCACCATTTTGTGATGATGTTAATGAAACAATATTATCATCACTACAAAAAGTAGTCTGGTTTTCTAATTGAGGAATGCTCAAGGTCAAAGGCGAACAATCTTGTGCCGAACATGTTTGTGGTGCTGAAGCAGGGCTATTACCACAAATACCGGTTCCTACTGCTACTACAGTAATGCTTACATCTTCGCCTGTTGCCAATCCTGATACGGTATAGCTGGTATTGTTGGTAGTTTGTGAAAGATTGCCATTGGTGTAAATTTGGTAAGAGGTAGCGCCACTAATAGCATTCCAGCCAAATGTTACACTATTAAGGGTTGTATTGGCACAAGATACATTGGGGGTTGCCAAAGGTGCTTGCACGTTGATTTGGACAGTTTGTTCTGTTTGACAATCACCATTAACCACCACCAAAGTCACATTTTTTATACCCGGTGTATTCCAAACCACATTATAATTTTGGTTGTTGCCCGAACCAACACCACCCGACAATCCCCAATTATAGGCATAGTTTTGGTTGAAGTTGGTAGGCGTTAATGTTACGGTATTACCCACACAAGTACTCAATGCGTTAGCAGTAAAGGCGGCACTTGGAATGGCATTGACAGTCACAGTGACCGCATTGGTTACTACACAACCCGTATTGCTATCAGTGTAAGTAGCAACAATGGTTTTGGTACCGGGTGTGCTGGGTGTGAAGGCATTACCTGAAACACCATCACCACTAAACACAGTACCTCCAATGTTAGAAGTTAGGGTCACAGATGGGTCACCAACACAGAAGGTAGAGGGAACACTAAATTGGGGTTGTGGCAAACCTGCGCAATTGGGGTCTTGCACATTGAGGTTTAGACTCACTTGGTTATTGTCTTCGCAGTCTTCAATATATTGATTCAAGGCATCAATCACCACTGTAAAGGTGTTTAAACCGGTGAAAGAAGCAGGATTTATCGCAATGGTAAAGGTATATGTTCCTTCTGATGTGGGGTTTGCCACCAATTGTTGGGCAGCAATTTGTGCAGTACCTCCGTTCAATTGGCGGTCGATGCGGATAGAAAGATTGCCATCAAGGATTTGACCGATATTAGAAACATGTACAACGATGTCTATCGAATTAACGCCCGCAGGCAAGTTGTTGCCAACAATAGGGGCACCTGTATCATGGTTGAATACTTGTACATCGGTGGTTGTGCCATTGTTTTCGACAATAAACTCAGGATTAGCAAACGAACCCGCTAAAACAACAGCAGGGTCACCTACAAAGGTAAATTCTTCGGCGGTAACTTTTGTGCCTAAATAGTTAGGATCATTGATATTGTTATTATATAAGTCGTTTAACACCTCCACAAAAGAACTACCTATAGGTTGTCCATAGTCAGTAACCGAAAGATGGTTATAAAGTGTACCAGAAAATTCGTTGAGATAACTTGGAATACCAAAGAAAACCGTCGCTAAATAACCAATAGATCCCAAACCATCTGCCAAAACATATTTTTCAGCCAAAGAATTGTTAGGATCTGAAAAACTATATTGATGTACATTGCCTACAAAACAAGAATTAGAAATAATAAAAGGATATTTACCATAGTTACTGAAATCAGAAGGATTTTCGTGCATATTAGGAAAATACCATGCCGTCGACCCAACTGCATGTCCAAATAAAGTAACCAAAGATGCTCCATTATTAAAAGCTGTTTCGAATTCTGGAAAATCAGTTTGGGTTGGAATAGCATCACAAAATCCAGCACAATAATCAAAATTGGTAACATTACCACCATATTGAGGACCCGATATGGTAGCTCCAAAGTCTGCCAAAATTTGGGTAAAATCTTCGTGTTCAGAATTGGTTTTGGCAGCGGATATGTGTAAAACGTTTTTCATCCATTCGCGTGCTTCGCGCGTGCAAGGCACTTCGGTTTCATATTCCAACATTTTTTCATAGTAATCTCGTACTTGATTAGCTGATACAGCACTTAAACGTCCTGTGGCTATGCGCGGAAGATAAGAACCAACTCCCTCGACAGATAACATATTATCTGAAGGTGTAAAACCAAAGGTAGGTACCAAATTGGCATTATAGTAGAAGCCTGCAAAATTGTTATAGCTCACCGATTTACCAATAAGGAATACAAAACGCGGGTCTATGTTCCAGTTATCTATGGCATAGTCCAAAAATTTTCGGATAGAAAGTGGGTGTTTGGGAATACCTGCTGCAAATTGGTCATATAGGTCATCGATATTTGCTATCATAACATTGTAGTTACCACCCGCAGCCGATTCGCGGTAGTTGGCATATTCCTGCACCCAATCGGTGCCGCCTTGTCGCAAACTGCGGTGCGTGATAATGATATAGTTTCCTTGGTTAGCTGCTGCGGCATAGTTGGTAAATTGTGTCGCAGTTAAAGTTGGAACGGTAAAAAAGTAACATTGTGTTGGATTACACACAGGAAAAGAACAACCTATTGCACAAGGCGTGTCGGTCGAAAATAGATATAAGTCGCGTGGAGCGCTTGGATTAAGTCCTTGTGGCAATAAAAACTTATATACTCCATTATCAACCACAGGCACTAAGCGCAAATTGTTGGTCAAATCATACAAAACGGGCGCTGTTCCGCCTGCGAAATTGGTAATTTCGAGGTATTTTTGCTGGCTGTTGGCTAACTTAAAGCGAAAGCGGTTAGCCCCTCCAAAGTCAAAATTGCGCGGATAGGTTAAGGAAGCATACGCCACAGTGTTTTTTTCATCGTTGGCGATATCTCCCACCGATGTAAAAGTCACCAAAGTATTGTTGTTGGTAATATCGCTTAAAAATACTTCTGTATTGTATTCTGTATTTTCATAACCATCATAAGTAGTATTTACATATACCACATCATTAACTGCTATATTGATGTGGTGTTCATTGATAATACCAATTTCTTGGCTTCTGCCCGCAGCTCGAATGGTCAAATTGGCAGCAGTTGCCCCTGGTCCCGAATACCTGCCACTGGTGGGCATATTGATTTCCAAAGATGTCCCTGCATTAATATCCGTAGACCCAAAACCTTCACCGTCTTCAAAGTCGGCGAACCAATGGTTGGCACCTCCCAAACGGAAAGGATTACCAGCAATGTGAACATTGCGATAGGCATTGGTGAGGGTGTGCATAAAAAAAGTTTCGGCGGCAGGAGGATTGCTCACATTGTTGGCTTGGTTAACATAACGTTTGCCAATTGTGGTATTGTCCCATACCAAAAAATAAGAGATAGTGTCGGAGAACATACTCACATATTTGTTCAATTGCCACTCTGCTTGTTCATACAGTTGCGTGTCATAAGCGCCTGTATTTTTTTCACCAAAGAACTCAATATAATCACTATTACTCAATGTTCCGTTAGTGGTGGTGTAGATGGGGACTTCTACGCCCTTGTGAAACAACTTAAAACCCGATGCAACTTGACTACTCAAGCCTGCATTTTGTATAGTGCTAAATGGAATACGATAAACTCCATCGGCAGCTACTTTAAATTTGTAATAAGTTTTGGAATAATTAATCCACTCATTACCATACTGGGCATGAGCAAATTGGGCAACAAACAGCATTGCCCACAGTAAAAAAAATGGTATGACCTGTTTTTTCATGGAAAAAATTATTTAGAAATTTTTATTTTTTTAACACAAAAACAATAGAGAGAGTGTGATTAAAAATGGTTAATTTTGCATTTAATAGACGTAACAACTTGCTATTAGGTTGCATCAGCAATTTTCTTTCGATAAAAAAACTGCAAAAATGGCACAATCTTTTATGGTATGTTGCTGTTTTGACAGACAAATAAAAAGATTTATGACATTTTTACAGTGTTGTTCCCTTTCATTCAAGTCGGTATGCTATTTGTAAATGATTAAGTAACCAGGATTTGGGTGCAAAAGTACGTTAAATTTATGGTTTTCCCAAAAAATTTTACCCTATCCCACTAACATAATAAAAGTATATAATAATGAACCTTAATCAATTCACCATTAAATCGCAAGAAGCCTTAGCGGCGGCTCAAGGCGAAGCGATGAACCGACAACATGCTACCATAGAATCTATTCACTTGCTCAAAGCCTTATTGGACAATGACGAAAAAGTAACTGCCTATTTGTTGAAAAAAAATGGTGTGAATATACAACGCTTAGTCAACAATGTAGACAATACTTTGGGGAGGATGTCGCGCGTTGTGGGCGGTAGCACCCAAGTCTATACTGGCAGCAGCCTCAACCAAGCACTACATAAGGCACAACAATTAGCCAAACAAAACAAAGACGAATTTGTATCCGTCGAACATCTTTTACGTGGCATTTTAGAAGTTGGTGGCGAGGCGGCACAATTGCTCAAAGACGAAGGTTTGAGCGACAAAGGCTTGCTGTCTGCTATCACCGAATTGCGTAAAGGCGAAAAAATTAGCTCTCAAAGCGCCGAAGAACGATTTAATGCCTTGGAGAAATATGCTCTAAATTTCAACGATATGGCACAACAAGGCAAGTTAGACCCTGTTATTGGGCGCGACGAGGAGATTCGGCGTGTATTGCACATCTTGTCGCGTCGTGGCAAAAACAATCCCATTTTGGTGGGTGAGCCGGGCGTGGGGAAAACTGCCATTGCCGAAGGCATTGCTCACCGAATCATTCGTGGCGACGTACCCGAAAACCTCAAGGACAAAGTGATTTATTCTTTAGATATGGGCGAATTGATGGCTGGTGCTAAGTTTCGCGGCGAATTTGAGGAACGCCTAAAAGCGGTTATCAAAGACATCAGCAAGGCCGAAGATCGTGTTATTTTGTTTATCGACGAAATTCACACCCTCATTGGCGCAGGTGCAACAGAAGGTGCTTTAGATGCCGCTAATATCCTAAAACCCGCTTTGGCACGTGGCGAATTGCGCGCTGTTGGGGCAACAACTTTGAACGAATACCAAAAGTATTTTGAGAAAGACAAAGCCCTCGAACGCCGTTTTCAAAAAGTGATGATAGAAGAACCATCTGTCGAGGACTCTATTTCTATTTTGCGTGGTATCAAAGAACGCTACGAAAACCATCACAAAGTCCAAATCAAAGACGAAGCAATTATTGCCGCCGCCGAATTGTCTAACCGCTACATCACCGACCGCTTTTTGCCCGATAAAGCCATCGACCTTATCGACGAAGCCGCTGCTAAGTTGCGATTAGAGATGAACTCTTTACCGACAGAATTGGATGAGGCAGAACGCAAAATCCGGCAATTGGAGATTGAGCGCGAAGCCATTAAACGCGAAAACGATACCGCAAAAATTGCTGACATCAACCAAAAATTGAGCCGTCTCAACACACAACGCGACGAGTTTTTGGCACAATGGAAAGCCGAAAAAGACGTTATCGAAGCAATCCAGCAACAACGCCACCAAATAGAGGACTACAAACTGCAAGCCGAACAAGCCGAAAGAACAGGTGATTATGGCAAGGTGGCTGAGTTGCGCTATGGCAAAATCAAAGAAGCAGAAGATGCCGTAAAAACATACGAAAAACAGTTAGCAGCATCGTCGCACCAGCGAATCATCAAAGAAGAAGTGACCGCCGAAGATATTGCAGAAGTGGTTGCTAAATGGACACACATTCCCGTGACCAAAATGTTGGAAGGTGAAAAACAAAAATTGTTGCGCTTAGAAGGCGAGCTACACCAACGTGTGGTGGGACAAGAGGAAGCTATTACAGCCATTGCTGATGCTATTCGTCGTAGCCGAGCGGGTTTGCAAGACCCCAAACGTCCTATTGGTTCGTTCATCTTTTTGGGAACAACAGGCGTGGGCAAAACCGAATTGGCAAAAGCCTTAGCCGATTATCTTTTCAATGATGAAAACGCCCTAACCCGCATTGATATGTCCGAATACCAAGAAAAACATACCGTTTCGCGCTTGGTAGGTGCGCCTCCGGGCTATGTGGGCTATGAAGAAGGCGGACAATTGACCGAATCCGTTCGTCGCAAACCTTATTCTGTAGTGTTGTTGGACGAAATTGAAAAAGCACATCCCGATGTGTTTAATGTCTTATTGCAAGTGTTAGATGATGGTCGCCTCACCGACAACAAAGGTCGTATGGTGAATTTCAAAAACACTATCGTCATTATGACTTCCAATTTGGGTAGTCACATCATTCAACAAAATTTTGAAGGTGTGAAATCGGCAAAACAAGCTTTGGGTGTTTATGAAACTACCAAAGTGGAGGTACTAAATTTGTTGCGCGAAACCCTGCGTCCCGAATTTTTGAACCGTATAGACGAAATTATCATGTTCAAACCTTTGTTGCAAAGCGAAATTGCTGATATTGTGAAAATCCAGTTGGCAGGTGTCGAAAAACTGTTGGCACAACAAGACCTCAAGATAGAATTGACCTACGATGCTCTCAAATGGTTGTCCGACTATGGCTATGACATACAAATGGGCGCTCGTCCGCTAAAACGTCTAATCCAGCAAGAAATTGTGAACCCGCTATCCAAAAAGATATTATTGGGTGAATTCACCAAAGAACAACCGATGATTATTGATGCGGTTAATGGTAATTTGGTGTTTTACAATGACACAAGCGCGGCTGTTAGCTAATATTAAAAATCCTACCAAACTCCATTAATGGAATCTGGTAGGATTTTTTTAATGATATGCGCACAAAAAATCCCACCTAAGTTAATTTGACTTAGGTGAGGATATTGTATAATAAGCAACCGTTTACAAATCCAATGAATTTGCAGGCTATTGATTAAAAAAGGTATGGTTTAGCTTAGAAGCTTTTCAATGTTTCTTCTAATTTGTCTTTGTGTACCATTTTTTCTTTATAAACGTAGGCACCTGTTTTAGGGTCGCGCTCGCTCACTACGATTTTCACATGGTTTTTACCACCATCGGCTGCACCACGTTTACCTACTTTTGCGTTCTTACTGACTTTTGCCATAGCAATTAAAATTTTAGGTGTTTAACAATGGAAATTAAAAAATGAAAACGGACAATAAACACAATGAGTCCGTCATGCCGATTCCACGAGCCTAAGTAAGCGCGAAATTCGGCAAAAAAATAGTTACTTAATTTCTTTATGAACGGTATAACGTTTCAAAACGGGATTGTATTTGCGCAACTCGATACGACTTGGCGTATTTTTGCGGTTTTTGCTAGTAACATAGCGCGACATTCCCGGCATACCTGAAGAGGCATGTTCAGTGCATTCTAAGATGACCTGTATGCGGTTTTCTTTAGCTTTTTTTGCCATGATGTTGTTAAATTTTTTAGATGAACACTCAAATTAGACACACATATTGGGGTGTCTGCCATGTAGCGCGATTGCGCAAAAACGATCTATCAAAAGCAAGTATTACGCTTGGCTCAATTCTTTGAGGTATTGGTAAACACCTTTTTTGTTGATAGTACGAATCGCCGAAGTCGATACTTTTAGAGTAATCCACATATCCTCTTCTGGCACATAGAATTTTTTAGTTTGCAAGTTAGGATAAAACCAACGTTTGGTTTTACGGTTAGAGTGGGAAACTTTGTTTCCTGTGATGGGGCGTTTGCCTGTTAAGTCACAAATTCTAGACATATCGCTATGTTTATTTAGGGTGTTTTTATTTCAGCGTGCAAAGGTACGACTTTTTTTTGGTGGCGCAAATGCTATGCTTTTTTTTGTCGATTTTTTTTGGATTTTTTGGGTTATTTTTTTTGACAACATTGTTGAGTTGCCAAAAGTAGCAAATATTTTAGTATTTCAAGCCTCTTCTAATCATTTCTTTCTGGAACAATTGCAATTGGCGGCTCATTTGTCCTGCTACAGAAGTGTTTTCTTGAGCGCGTCTGATGAGGTAGGGCATTACGTCGCGCAATGGGCCATATGGCAGATATTTGCCAACATTGTAGCCTTCGTGTGCCAAATTGAAAGAAAGGTTGTCGCTCATGCCATAGAGTTGTGCAAACCAAACGTGTGGGTGTTGGGCTGGAATGTTGTGGTTTTGCATCAATTCGCATAAGTACAAATTACTGACTTCGTTGTGGGAGGCACAACAAAAAGCAATGTCTTCAATGTGGTCTATGCAATAAGACAAAGCTGCATCAAAATCGTGGTCGCTGGCGGCTTTATCGGGTTGAATCGGTGAGGGATAGCCTTTGTCTTGGGCGCGTTGTCGTTCTTTTTCCATGTAGGCACCGCGCACCAACTTCACCCCAAGGAGATAGCCTTCTTTTTGAGCGGTTCTATGAGCAGCTTTTAGGTATGCAAGGCGGTCGTGCCGATAGAGCTGGACAGTGTTGTAGACGATGGCTTTTTCGCGGTTATAGGTACGCATCATTTCGCTGATGAGGTCGTCGAGAGCAATTTGTATCCAACTTTCTTCGGCATCAAAGTAAAGTATGATATTAGCTTGTTGGGCGGCTTTGCAAAGTGTATGCAAGCGTTCGCGCAGGCGTGTCCATTGTTTTTGCTGTTTGGGTTGCAGGGTTTCGCCTGCGTGGTATTGTTCCAACAAACTAAAGCGAGCCATGCCTGTAATTTTGGCAACCACCACTGGCACATATGGGTTGTTTTTGGCAAAAGCCACACCTGCCAACAATTGTTGCAGGCTGTGGTCAAAATCGGTGTCGGTTTCTTTACCTTCGACACTATAGTCCAACAATGTTTTGACGTTGTATTTGCCCAAAGCTGCGATATTATCCTTTGAATCTTCAAGGGTTTCACCACCACAAAAATGGTCAAAAAATGTAGGACGGATAAATGGACTAACAGGCAAGCGAAAAGCCAATGCCATATTGGTTAGGCGCGTGCCAACACTCACCAAATGGTTGTTGTTCATTACTTTGAACAAATAAAAGCTTTTTCGCAATTGCATGTTAGAAAGGTGTGCAAATGCTATTTGGGTGTTGTTAAAAGACAAAGACATGTTGTATTACGTATAATATAGTATAATAATGTTATTTGTTAGATTGATGGAGTGAATGGTGGGACTTTGGGGGGAGCGAAATTTATGTTGAATACTAATAAAATTTTATTCGAACAACAAAATATGTTCCTGTTGCCAAAGATGGCATTTGTTTGTGTATTGATTTTTGTTGAAGTTTTGTGTTTATCTATCTTGCCTGTGTGTAATGATTTGAAAATACCCAATTAATGAATGTCGTCAAATTCCTCTTCCTCGTCGGGCTGTGTTGTTTTTTCATCAGCGGCATTATTTTTTTCATCGCTGGGCATTTTAAGGTCTTGGTTAGCAGGTTCGGAAAGTTCCTCTTCTGTGGGAGGTGTAATGAGGAGGTGTTTAGGTGCATAAATTGCCAATTTTCTGTTTTTGCTTCGATAATAAGGAACGGTACCTATTTTAAGATAAGTGCCTTCAAGGTCTATGCCTTGCATCAGGAAGCAGTTTTTTAGTTCCGACGAAATGCGGCGGTCACTGTAATCTATTATGATGGTATTATGTAGGTTGGGCAGCGAGGCTTTCATGATATTGAAACAATTACGGTCAAAAAAGTTGCGTTCATTTTTGTAATAAGGTGATGTTGGGCTAACACCTCCCATAAGATATGTAATACCGGGATTATAGGTAAATGAGATAATAGGGTCGCCTTCTTCAAATTTGGTGCGGTCGTGGATAAGGTTATAGATTCGTTGTACCATGTTTTTAGTACGGCTATCCACATACACTCCAGCGGCAAGTGGAATGTCTTTGATTTGTTGTTTTTGGTTAAACATGTTGCCATTCAAGCGAAAAGGGTGCATGGCATAACCTTGATAAACTTGTGAACACACTAATCCCGCCAAGACCAACAACCATGTCCATTGTGGTAGGGCAAAATCGGTTTTGCGGCTCAAATAGTATCCCATAATAAAGAAAATGGCGCACCACGCATACGCTTGTTGTGTGCATTGTAGCGGCAAAGGATTGTTGGTGCCTGCTGCTCCGCCAATAGGCAACATAAACAACATAAATAGAATCAACAACAGGTCACGATAGTCGGCTTGCTGCCACCACTTTTTGAACCATTCCCAAGAAGCAAAACCCAAAGTAGCCGCCCCCAAACAAGCTAATGAAAACAAATATAGATTAAAAGCATTGCGGTTGTAGCGGTCGCCATTGATGTGCCAATTGTTGGCAAAGATGGTCAGCAAATATACACCCATTACTCCAATTCCCACAATAGGAACTATCCAATAGGCATATTGGTTGTGCGGAAAAGCAATGTTGTTTTTGATATAACGATACAACACACTAAGCGCAAAAAACAACAAAGGCACCGTGAAAGGCTTGAAAACGGCTGTAACAATGGCTTTGTAGGAGGTATTGTAATAGGAAATCAGCAGGTAAAAAATGTTGTGTTGGGCGTTGTATTTATTTACTCCTTTGTTGTATTCGCTATAATGCTTCCAAACAATGCTTAAGGTAGACTCATATAAATTAGTGATGCTTTTATGTGTCAGTATGCTATAGGCACCTATAAAAATCACACAAAGCACCAAAGAACCTCCAATGACCATTAAAACGGTTTTGAAAGAAGGTTTTTGGTTGAGTAATGTACCCAACAATACAAATACGAACAACAAAAACAAACTTATTGCCGCAGGAAATTTGGTGAGCCACAAGAATGCCAGCATCAGCGCAATACCAATAAGAGCAAACAGTCGTTGCCACAAAGGTTTTTGTTGTTTGTTAAGCACCAGAAAGTAACAAAATACTCCTACTGCCAACTGCATAAACACCATCGTCAGGTTATTGTAGGACAAGGTGCGGGGCTGTTGCGAATAGTTGACAAAAGTAGCCAGCGTAATAAATAGGTATAGGGTAGTAAAATTAAAAAAACGATGTTGTTCTTTAAAAAAGCTATTAGACTGTATCCATCGCCACAATCCCCATGAAAAAATTGCCGATGACAAAAGCGTAAGAAGCAAACGAACAACTTTGGAGCTAATAATGCCCAAATTCATCCAACTAAATAGCCATTGATAGCGATTAAAACCACCACTTTCGCTCGGAAAGTGGAGCAATAGCATGTGAAACCCTTCATCGCTAAGGTCAAAACCTTTGTTAAGTCCCCAAACGAGGAGCAACAAAGTTGGCAATAGCAAGAATAACAAAACCAGATTGAGCGTGGATATTTGATAGTTATTTGAATTAATAAACATAAATTAATAGGCAAAAATGGAAGCAAAAAGATAGATTAACGAGCAAAACCTAATTTTTTGACGAACCAAGTTCGCCAACTTTATGGAATAGTGATGATACTGATTTGACAGACAAGTGATATTGTTATTTTCGTATTTTTAGGTACTTGATTAACAACTGCCGCAACGCAAAAGGAATTTTGTAGTAATGAATAATAAATATATTACAAACAAGATAGCTTTTAAAAGTTGATAGGGCAATAGCCATTTTTTTATTCCAACTAATAGAAACAGCATGACTATCATAACCTAATTTTTGAGCTGTTTCGTGGCAGATATAATTAACAATGGCTATTTCGTCGGAGCTAAGTTCGTTTTGCCATGCTGCCAAGCGGTCTGTATAGACATTTCGGTGCAAATCGTCGTGTTTTTTCTGTTCCCACTGCTGGGTTTGTTGGTCGTCTGCGGGTAATTTTTTTTTGAGTGCATTGTGTTTATCGTGTTCGAGCAAATTTGGGTGAAAAGAGATATCCAAAAAAGAGGCTATTTTGCGAAGCGTATTTTCCTTATCGGTCACCAATTTTTCGTAATGTACCAATGCAATTTGGTTTGGATATTGTTGTTGTAAGGCTAAAATATCGTCGTTACAAACTTTCCAGAAATAGGCTACTGCCGACACATCATCGCCCATATATTGCGAAAAATCATTTTTACCTTTGTGTTGTTTATGTGATAGAACAACGCTTCTTGGGTCGCGAATACATGCTACTATCTTGGCAGCAGGATAGAGTGATAATAGTTGTTTGACATAAAAAATATAATCAGGATTTTTGTTCACAAGTGCTTCCAAACCTCCTTGTTCCAGTTTATCTATATGGTTACGAAGTAGCATTAGTTTGGATACCGAAGCATAATCCATCAAGGGAGCATTTTCGGACAAAATTTGTCTAAATCGTTGTCGTTTTTCTACTGCTTGGCTATCCGCAGCTACGCGTTTGGCTTTGCCTACATTTTTGAGGCGCATTTTTTCATATACATCAATATCGACCATGAATCGCGGCGGCATGGTGGTCATGGTGCGGTATTTATCCAAAAATACCATCGTATAGCGCAATTCACCCGTAGAGACTACCTTTGGATGAGCATTCAGGATTTTTTCCAACAAAGTAGTACCCGACCGAGCTGCACCAACAATAAAGTAAATAGGCAGTTGACGCAATTTTTCTATATCGTATATCATTTATAATATTATTTTTTTGGGAAAAACAAACTATTTAGCCATATAAAAATACCTACTAAATTAACGGAGACGAATGCGGCTTAACGGTTTTTCTATTAAAAGATAAGATATTGTCGAAACAAGCAGTGTTAAGCCCAAGAAAACAAAAAACTCTATTTTATTGGGTATATTTGCAACATGATGTACATATCCCAACACTGCTCTATGCAGTAAATAGGCGCTAAAACTCAAAACACCCCAAAGACGCAAAAATGATAGACTAAATAGATAGCGGAACCAACCATACCCATATTTTGTGGCAAAAAGCACAATGCCCCATAAAATAGCATTTTTATAAGCACTCGATAATCCCAAAATATTGGTAATAAATATACCTCCCAAAGCGAGCCAGCCTATTATTTCTGTGAGTTTAGCATATTTTTTTTGCCAATTTAACAAATTATCTTGTTTCAACAAATCGGTGATAGATAAAATAGTTCCAATCAAAAAAATAGGTAAATAGTTAATGGTCGATATTTTGGATAGGTTTATGTTCATTTTTATAGCTATAGAAACTCCAATACAAACAATAAAAAACAGTAGTATCTGTTTAATATTCCATCGAAGAACATAGTGACAAAAGAGCATTAAAAAAGGAGAGATAAAATAGTACTTAAACTCAACAGGAATAGACCAATAAAATCCTTCTCCTTTTTGTAGGGTTAGATATCTGATAATACTTTTGGGTAAAACTGTATGACCAAATACCATATCACCTTCCACGTTTATACGCGTTGTTAGGTAACAATACAGCAACAGCGATAGAAAAAACAAAGGATATATGCGCAATATGCGTCGCAAAGAATAATTTAGCCAATAGCGTATATCTGCTTTGTGTTGTAATAAGGTATTGGCAATTTGGCGGTCAAGCAAATAGGCACTTAATACAAAAAAAAGATGCACTCCGCTTACACCAATCTGGTCAATGTCCATAAAATTGGGAAAAGGCATACCTATCAGGCGCGCATGCCCAAATAGCACCAACAACACTGCCAAACCACGCAAACCGTCAAGCGGTGCAAAATGGTCGGCTTTATCATCATTAGGGAAAAATAGTTTTTTTAGCATGAGCAATTTTTCAAAATAAACAACACTTACCACTGCTTAAATAGAGCAACAGTTGGTTTTATTTTACAAAATTGATTTTAGGGAGGGAATCTGACTAAGGTTGGTGATATTGTAACAATGCTATATAAGGGTCGCCTGATAAGCCGAGAAGGTGGGCAAAAGCCTGCTCCGTTTTCCAGCCTGCTTGCTTAAGGGCGATAATTTGTTGTCGAAAATCGTTGTCGCGACTAAGCAAAATTTCGTGTTCGATAAGCAAATGTCGAAAGGCTTCTTGTTGTGCAGAAGGACGATTTTGACCAAAAATTTCTATCTCAAAACCATCTAACACAAAATTAGCTATGACAGTCTCGCGTTGACGAACTTGTGTTGCGATGATTCGGAAATGCTGATAATGGGCAAAGTGTTGACAAATATGAGCAATAAATGCTGTTTGGTCTTGCCAACAACAAATAATATCCAAATCACTCGTATCGATGTCTATGGCAATGGGAATAGTTCCTGCCAGCAAGGGAGTATAAGGCAAAAGAATATCCCACACGGCATATTGCTGCAATAGCCGATATACTTCTTGTTGTTTGGGGTTGCCTGTGGCTAAATAGTCAATAGTAGAAAATGACATATTGGTTAACGAGTGCCTGTTCTTGTTTGGCGGTTATAGCAACCGAACTTGTTGTTGGCATATTCCGAGAAGGTGTGTGAGGGTGCTATATAAGCTCAAGATATGATGAACAGTACAGATATTGGTATATTTCACAAAACAATCATGTTGCAAACTACCAAATTCCCACACTTTGCCGTTCGTGACAATGCCAAATAGCAATAAATCGGGATTTTTATTGACTTGTTGCATTACATATAATTCTGCCAAACACTGCCCCCATGCACCTATAAAATCATCTTGTTTGACTTCGACCACCACCAAAAATGGAGATCCTTGCACCACTCTGTTCAGTTCTAAGCGCTTGGTAATTAGATAATCAGGCGAACCACTCAAACCTTTATCTGTTGTTATGGTCTGGTGACTCCACAGCATTAGGTCTTCGGAGAAAGGTCTCCATGCTTCGTACAAAATTGGAAATATGAGGGTTTCGCAGATAATGTACTCCGAATGCTGATGTACTAATTCTTGTAGATTAAACTGAACGGATTCGAGCAAAACGGGTGGTATAGAAATTTCTGAAATTTCGCCCAAAGACGCATGTTCACGGCGGAGTTGGAACGCCCTTAGTGCTTTTGTGGTGTTTTGGTAAAAAGTAGAGAACATAAAGAATATAGTTTTGTAGTAGCTTTTTAATTATGAACGAACAAAACGGGAGCGATAAAAACAAATATATTTTAAAAAAATACACATTTGCCGCTTTTTATCCATATATACAAAACAAAAAAAAGAACATATTTGTCATCAAAAAACAAAAGCGGCAGATGTGTATCCATCAAGTATTGTCAGACTATAAGAAAAAAATAGAAGT
This sequence comes from Chitinophagales bacterium, assembly GCA_016787295.1. Classification (GTDB taxonomy): domain Bacteria; phylum Bacteroidota; class Bacteroidia; order Chitinophagales; family UBA2359; genus JAEUUX01. The sequence continues at coordinate 103,084 of JAEUUX010000164.1, read as the reverse complement.
CTATGGCAGTGTGGATATTGCAAGAAATGGCTCATAATTTATTCCGCTTCCGGAAAATACCCTTGTTCATACCACTGTAGCCATGTTTCGGGCGGTGCAATTTTGAGCATAAAAGGGTCATCGGCGCGTTCCAATTTGTAGCGGCAGATTTGGTCGGCGGTATAGCCCATTTCGGGATTGGCAATATCAAACATCAAAACGGCGCGGCGTTCGTTGGATTTGTTCCATGCCTCGTGTTCGTGGCTATCGTCAAACACCCACACTTTGCCTTGTTGCCAGTGGCGTGTTTGGTCACCCACGCGCAAGGCGCAAGTAGTTGGGTCTTTGGGAACCACAAGGGCTAAGTGCGAACGCAAGACCATTCGGGTATAACCTTTGTGGGGCAAGATGTGTGTGCCGGGTTCCATCATCGAAAATTCGGCACCTGTGATCCCCGGTATTTGCGACAAAAGGCGGTAAGTATTGGGGCATTGTTCGCAGTGAAATTGGTGGCGAATGCCCAAAAAGATAAAGCTATAGACTTTCCAAGCGATTTCTTGTCCTGTCTCGGATTTGACATAGCTGGGGTGTGCTGCCATCCATGCTTTGCTCAACTTGTGGCTGGCAGGTGACGACATCACGGTTTCCAATTCTTGGCGAATAATATCAACATTATCTTCCAGTATTTTATACCAAGGAAAGTCTTCTTTATTATAAAAATAAGTTGGTTGTTCTGTTGTTTGCATACAATTATTGTGTTTTATTGGGAGGGGAAAATGGAAATAGGTTTGTTTAGGCTAATTCTTGTGGAAAATGACCTTGTTCGTACCATTCCATCCATTTTTCGGCAGGAGCAATGCCCAGCATAAATGGGTCTTGCACGTTAGATAGTTTATAACGGCAGATTTGGTCGGCAGTATAACCCATAGCTTGGTTAGCAATATCAAACATCAAAACGGCGCGGCGTTCGTCTGATTTGTTCCATGCTTCGTGTTCATAGCTATCGTCAAACACCATCACTTTGCCTTCTTCCCAGTGACGTGTTTGGTCGCCAACGCGCAAGGCACAAGCTGTTGCGTTTTCAGGAACAACCACTGCCAAGTGGGAGCGCAAAACAGTTCGGGTATAGCCTTTGTGGGGCAAGATGTGCGTACCGGGTTCCATCATCGAAAATTCAGCGCCTGTCAATCCCGGAATTTGGGACAATAATCGCCATGTTTCGGGACAAGTTTCACAATGGTTTTTTTGTTGTATACCAAAAAATAAGAACCCATACGTTTTCCATGCTATAGGAGCATCGGATTTGACATACGCAGGGTGAGAGGCTTTCCAATAAGGGTTTGGTTTGGTGTCGGCGGGGAGCAACAAAATGTTCTCCAATTCGCGACGAATAAGGTGCCAATTGTCTTCTAAGGTTTTTACCCAATCAAAATCGGCAGGGTTGTAAAAATAAACGGCTTGTTCGGTTGTTTCCATAAGAACAGGATTTTATTTATTAAAAATGGTTAGCTTGGCGGCAAAGGTAGGACTTTTTTAAGGATTTTTATTGTACAATTTACACAAGTTGTTTTTGGGACTATTGTTGTTATATTATTCTTTCTACTGAATAGATGGGTTTGTTGCTTTGCGAAACGTATATCCGAGCAATATATTCTCCAATAATACCCATACAAAACAAAATTAGTCCTGCACTCAACGTAATAGCAACAATGATGGTGGTAAAACCGGGTGTATTGATGCCCCAAAATAATTTACGACCAATATAATACAAACCCAATAAAAAGCTAATAAAAGATGCTCCCAGCCCTATCATGGTGATAAAACGCAAAGGCAGAACAGTATAATTAATCAAAATACCAACTGTAAAAGAGACTAATTTGCTATAATTATAACCCGATTCTCCTACTTGTCTTTCTAAATGTTGTACTAATGTGGTAGCTGTGTTTTGGCTATACCAGCTCAAAATCTGGTCTATGTAGAGGTGTGTTTGGTGGTGTTTTCTGATTTGGCGAATGATTTTGGCATTGACCAACCGAAAAGCGGAGGCTTCGCGTACCGAACCTGTGGCATTTTCGAGTATTTTGCGCAACACAATACTGCCAATGTTGCGAATAATACTGTGTTTTTTGGCTCCTTTTTGATAAATACCATAAATAATATCGGCGCGAGTATCGCGCTGACAAGTCACCAAATTCACAATATCTTCGGGCGGATTTTGGAGGTCATCATCAATAGTCACCACCCAATTGCCGCTAATATAATTGAATCCACACATCAAGGCGCTGTGCTGTCCCGAATTTTTAGCCAATTTAACGGCTGTAATATATTCGGGATATTGTAGTTTGAGCTGTTTTAGCACCGCCCAACTTTTGTCGCGCGAACGGTCGTCCACAAAAACAACTTCGAATGACCATTGATATGTAGTGCAAGTTTGTTTAACTCTTTCAAAAAGTTCGTTCAGTGTGCCTTCACTATTGTATACAGGCACTACAACAGAAATATCTTTGGTAGCAGTTTCGGACAAGGGAATATTTTTTAGTTGAATAACGAAACATTAACAGTTGTTTATCGAGGCAGTATAGTTTTAAGATTTTGTAAAATATGAACAATTTGCGCCAATTCGTTGGTTTGTGTGGCATCATACGCATTGCTGAAACAGTATTGTTTTTGGTACAAAACTGTGAAATACCAATCTTTGCCCAACAAATAACAACCATATACAGGCTGTTCGTCTTGGTTGAGTTGTTGCGCTATCAGCATGGCTATCAACATTTGTCCTTCGGCATCGTCAATAGTTTTTTTGCCTTTTTTGAACTTTTGCAGAAAAAAATAAGGTTTTTGTGGAGTGTTAATGCTATAGGCTTTGCCAACATAGCATCTACCACAACATTTAAGGTGGTATCTTGCACAACTGCCGATAATGAACGTTCATAAAAAAGTTTGATTTTTTGCGGAACTTCCACATCAGTCAATAAAAATACTGCCGAAATAAAGTGCATTTTAAGTTCTTCTTCGTTCCACAACATACCTTCCATTTTTAATTTATGGCTTTTTTCGAACAACAAAGGAGGCAGACTATAATCAGAAGCTATTGACACGTCTAACAAACGCTGTAGCTCTGGGCAATCGGTACCCATCTGTATTCCAAAATGCCCCAATATAGCATCTAAGTCATATCTAATTTTTTTTACATCAAAAAATTGCATAATATTGTGCGTTTGGGGGTGAACAAAAATGCAATATAACAACACTAAATCACCTACTCATTATTTCGAGCTACTGTTGGTTTTCATAAACTCGTGAATAATGCGGTCGATGGTGGCTTCGTCCGTGTCGGGCGTAAGGTGGTTTTTGCGGATAAGTTGTCGCATCATTGCCTCTTGTGCTTCCCCTTTTTCGAGGGCGGTGGTATAGGCGATATTGGTAAACGACACCATAGTATACAGCGGAAAATAAGATTCGGGATATAGGTAGTTGATTCGGCGTTCTATTTTTTGGGTGAGCAAAAAATCAGGATCGGCAACTTTGTCGCGCATAACAAGGTAATTTTTGAGCGAAAGGTCTTGCACTGCATCACCATTGGGTTTGCGCAACACTTCATATTCTTTGAAAATAGCCGCCCAATTGTGGTCGTGTTTTTGCATCAGTTCCCACAAAACACTACAGTCCTCAAAACCACAGTTCATGCCTTGTCCAAAGAAAGGCACGGTGGCATGTGCGGCATCACCCACCAAAGCCACTTTGCTGTGTGTCCAAGGAAAACAGCGGATAATGGCAAGTGATGACAAAGGGTGATTTTCCCATTCGTCTGCCACATTAGGCATCATGCGATAGAAATCGGGAAAAAGGTCTTCAAAAAAATCGTCGACTTGTTGTTTGGTTTTTAAGTTGTTGAAACAGTATTTGTGGTTGTCAAACGGCATGAAAAGGGTGCAGGTGAACGAACCATCAAAATTGGGCAGTGCAATGAGCATAAACCTGCCGCGGGGCCAAATATGTAGGGTTTCTTTTGCCATTTTGTAGCTACCATCAGGATTGGCAGGCAATAGAATTTCGCGATAGCCGTCTTCAATATAGGTTTGTGAATAGTTGAAGCGGTCTAATTTTTGGAGGGCTTGATATCGCACCGCCGAAAATGCTCCGTCAGTACCAAAAACTACCTCAGCTTCGGCAGTGGTTATCGCATCTGTTTGGGTGTTTCTAAAAACAGCTTTGCCTCCTTCCAAATCCACATCGATGCACTCTTCGTCAAAATGTATTTGGGTGTGGGTGTGCGACTCGGCAATGTCCATCAGTTGTTGATTGATAGCACCACGTGCCACCGAGTAGATAGCTTGGTTGTTGTTGCCATACGGCTGAAAAGAAGTGCTATTGTCCAAATAGTGCATTGTTCTGCCATACATTGGGATAGCTATTTTGCGAATATCGTCTCCCACACCCACATCGTCCAAACCTTTCCAGCCTCTATAAGACATTGCCAAGTTGATAGAACGACCTGCTGACATTTTGGTTTTGCGCAAGTCTTTTCGGCGTTCATAGATAGTCACGGCATAGCCGGCTTTGCTCAAATAAACCGCCCACAAAGAACCCACTAAACCCGCTCCAATAATAATGGCAGTGCGTGTTTGTTGTTGTTGCTTATTCATTATATATAGTATTATGCCTTGCTTATGACCCCAATGAGGCTCTAAATCGGTGCAAAATTAGTAAAAAAATGCCGATTTTGGTACTAAAAAATCAAACTTACAAAACTATGACAAAATACCCGCACAAAAACGTCTTACTATTAGTTTATTATCGTAATTTTGCCTCCGATTTGCTAAAATTGCCTTTTTTGTAGTCAAAAAATATATTTTTATTGATGGAATATACCATTCGCCCGATTTCTAATTTTTCTTTGGGATTAGCAGATATTTGGGCATACCGTGAATTGTTCTACTATTTTGTGTGGCGCGATGTAAAAGTGAGATACAAGCAAACCATCTTTGGCGTGTTGTGGGCTATTCTACAACCTTTTATGATGATGCTCACCTTCACCCTTGTTCGTCGCGGACTCAACATTCCTTCGGGTGACCTTCCCTATCCTATTTTTGCCTATTCGGGCTTAATGTTTTGGAACATTTTTTCGAGCGGATTGACCAATGCAGCCAATAGTCTGATTACGAACTCGCGCATTGTCAAAAAAATCTATTTTCCGCGCCTCATCATTCCCACCTCTTCGGTATTGGTGGCGGTGTTCGATTTTTTTATGGCATTCATCGTTTTTTTCTTGCTTTTGCTATATTATCAACCCTATATCAATCCGTTTCGGGTCATTTTTCTGTATCCATTAGCTTTGCTTATTACCATTGTTAGCACGAGTGGTATGGGTTATTTTTTGGCTTCTTGGAATGTCAAATATCGCGACTTTAAATATGCTGTACCTTTTTTGGTGCAGATGCTATTGTTTGTAAGCCCCATTATTTATTCATCAAGTGTTTTCAAAGGTGAGTTAGCCCAATATGCCTTTGCTGTCAATCCTGTAGCAGGAGCGGTCAATTTGGCGCGAGCCTGTTTTAGCGATGCTCCAATAGAATGGCATTTGATTGGCGTTAGTATTATCTCGACAATAATAGTTTTTGTGGTGGGAGTTTATGTTTTCCGCAAAAATGAATCTTATTTTGCAGACATCGTCTAATGCCTTCCTTTCTTATGGTAGTTTATTTTTTGCGTTACCATTATTATATAGTAGCATGTGTGATGGTCATACTGCTTTGGGGTTATAGTGCCTATCTACGCCTGCCCTATATCCATGCCAAACCCTATACTGCTAATGATTGTCACAATATTTTATTCAGTACTTGGGAGATTTGGGACTCGAGTGGCATTGCTAACTGCCATTTTGCCCCGCGCCAAACCTATCATCAATCAGGCAACAAATTTATTACCTACTTCAAGCGATTAGAAGACCAACAAGGCAACAATTATTATATCTCCTATCCTTGCCTTAGCTACATTACTACTTATGGGGTGTTTCAAATTTTGGATATTCACACACCCAACCAATGGTCTTTTTACCTCTATTGGACAAACTTAGTTTTGCATTTAGTCAGTACTCTTTTGCTGATACGGCTGATATTGTACCAACATCGTTCGTTCAATGGTTTAATTGCGGCTATCTTGGCTGCTACTGTTTATTTGTTGTTGCCTCCCATGCTACACCTACACCTTCATATCTATTTCCCCGAAATGTATGGGCAAATTGGGCTGTTGCTGGTGCTTGTTTTTGCACAAACATATATCCATCGTCCCACCTCTACCCAACTGATTCTTTTGTGTTTTGCCACATTTTTATTGTGTTATAGCGAATGGTTAGGGCTATTTTTGATGATAAGTTGGTGGATAGGTCTATGTTTTTATCCTCAAAAATCGCTAAAAAAAGCATGTTATTGGGTGACCTTAACCAGTTGCTTGAGCTATTTGCTCACCCTATTCCAGTTCCTTTCCATAGCAGGTTGGTATCAAGGCATAAGAAGTTTAGTATTGCGTTTGGTGTTACGAAGCGGATACTTTTCGACTACCTACAGCGAAGGAGGTCTCAATATTTATCATCATAAATTCCTATCAGCATTTTATCATGCCTATCAAAACGCTTTATCTTATTATTCGTATGGATTTGTTATCATAATTTGTCTATTCCTTTACTATCGTTTTGCCAACTATACACTTCAAAAATGGTCAATCGCCGAAAAAATAATTTTGTTATTGGCTGTTTGTTCTACGGTTATGTACAATTCATTATTTATCAATGCAACCACATTACACCTCCATTTATGGGCAAAAATAGCCATACCGTTTAGCCTTCTGTTGGCATTTTTGTCCATACGAATTTTCAATGTTATCGCCAGATGGCAATATGCTTTTTTGTTATCCATTTTTGTGTTGATAGCCCACCACAGCACCTTGCAATACATGCCATATCTCCGTTCGGCTCTTCCCAATCCGACATTAGTTGCTTGGGGTAAAATTATTCAAGAACGACAAGACCCAAATGCCGCTATTTTTGTTCATTTGGAGACTACACACCCAATTTCCAATGCTGTTTTTTTTCTAACTTTCTATGCTCATCGCAACCTACAAACCGTAGACTCTATCGAGCAAGCAGTGCAAATAGCCCAACAACATCAACACAAAAAAATACAGTATTTTTGTTTTGATGATAATCCCAATCAGTTTCAACTAGAAAAAGTTGAGCTATCTACCCAATAATACAACCATTAAAAACATGAAACCTATATTAGAAATTCACGATATACACAAAAAATTTAAAATAGGTGCCGAGCGCCGCCGCTATCCCACCTTGCGCGAGTCTCTGATAAACTCGTTGAAATTCAAAAAAGACCAACACAATTTCATGTGGGCATTAAAAGGCATTAGCTTTGATGTACAACAAGGCGATGTTGTGGGTATTGTGGGCAAAAATGGCTCGGGCAAATCTACTTTGCTTAAAGTTTTGTCGCGCATCACGCCACCCACCAAAGGCTATGCCATTTCGCGTGGGCGCATGGCAAGTCTTTTGGAAGTCGGAACAGGATTTCACCCCGAACTTACGGGACGCGAAAATGTGTTTTTCAATGGTGCTTTGTTGGGCTTGTCGCGCCAAGAAATCCAGCAAAAGTATGACGAGATAGTAACTTTTAGTGGCATAGAAAAATTTTTAGAAACCCCTGTTAAGCATTATTCCAGTGGTATGCAGGTGCGTTTGGCATTTGCGGTAGCAGCTCACCTCGAACCCGACATTTTGGTCATCGACGAAGTGTTGGCTGTGGGTGATGCTGAATTTAAAAAGAAGTGCATGGCAAAAATGCACGATGTTACCCAGTCGGGCAGAACTATTTTGTTTGTGAGCCACGACATGGGAGCTGTATTGGATTTGTGCAACAAAGGCATTTTGCTCCAACAAGGTGCTATGGTTATGCAAGGTTCTATCCAAGAAACAGTCAACCAATATATTTATATGCGCGACTCGATCAGTTCAGACCTTGCCGAACGCACCGACCGACAAGGCAATGGCACACTAAGATTCACCGAAATACGTCTTTTTGACCCACAAGGTAACGAATCTGATGTGATACAAACAGGACAATCTCTTACCATTCGTCTCAAATACCAAACCCACACAACCCTTAATGGCTTGACATTCAACATCATTTTTCACGACCACAGTAACGAATGTATTTTTGAGTGTAGCTCCAACATGTCATCTGGAGTTTTGAACGACATTGCACCTTCCGGCGAAATAGTGTGTCATATACCCAAATTTCCTTTGTTGTCGGGTTCTTACCAAATATCTATCCAATGCCGAGCGGGCAAACACATCGCCGATTGGGTGTGGGACGTAGCGAAAATAGAAGTTTTGGCAGGTGATTTTTTTGGCAACCAACAAATTGTGCAGCGCGAACAGCAGTCAATAGGCAAACAACATGTTGGGCAAATGGCTATGTCTCCTATCTTAGTTGACCATCAATGGCAGTTTTAAGTCAAAAAAATCGCTACTATACCTCTCTTTTGTGCCAAAATTCCTTTATTTTGGCAAACTTTCTGTATCTTTACACCCCAATTTGTTAAAACTTATCCCAAATGGGCATAAAAAAAGACATTCTTCTTAGAATTAATATCATCTTTATAGTACTATGTGTTTTAGCCACGCTTATTTTTGCACAAGCGTTCAAAATACAGGTCGTAGAGGGCGAAAAATGGCGTGAAATGGGTAAGCGAAACTATAAAATAGAGGATACCACAGGCACGCGCGGCAATATCTATTCAGAAGATGGACGTTTATTGTCCACTTCCATGCCATTGTTTTCTTTACATTGGGACAACACCTTTTTGCCTGATAGTGTATATACTGCCCATGTTGACTCTTTGTGCTTATTGTTGAGTGAACTATATCCTGATACCAATCCCGAAGAATACAAAGCCCACTTCGACGAAAAACGCCGACAAAGAAACGCGTATGTCCTTATACAAAGACGGACAAACTATGCCGAATTGCAGCGAATCAAGCAATTGAGTATTTTTAACAAAAGCAAATATAAACGCGGACTTATCATAGACCCCTATTACCAGCGACTTGCCCCTTTTGGCTCGCTGGGGCGGCGAACTATTGGCTACCCAATAGGTGGTAAAGAAGATACCATCATTTTTTCGGGAGTAGAAGGTTTTTATGGTACTTATCTTATAGGCAAACCTCTGCGGCGCATTATTCGCAGGGTGGCGGGCAACGATTGGATAGCCATTAACGACGATTTCCAAACAGGCGAATATGAAGGCAATGATGTGTATACAACCATCGATATCAACCTACAAGAAGTGGTAGAAAATGCACTCCTGACAACCCTCCGACAACACCAAGCTGCATACGGTTGTGCTGTGGTTATGGAAACCGCCACAGGAAAAATAAAAGCTATCGCCAATTTGGGCAGAGACACTACCAACAATAGCTCGCCCGATGACACTTATTCTGAGCGTTATAATTATGCTGTTGGAGAACTCTCCGAAATGGGGTCAACTTTCAAGGTGGCTTCTTTGACAGCGCTGTTAGACCACAATCTCGTGACCGATACCATGCAAGTTGATTTGGAATGGGGCAAAAAGAAATTCTACGACAAGTTGATGACCGACTCCCACCCGCCAAGCCAACGCAAAGAAACCGTGCGCCGAATCATGGAAACCTCCTCCAATGTGGGTATCGCCAAATTGGCAGACCAATTCTATGGCAAAAATCCTAATAAGTTTGTCGACAAACTTAGAGCTATGCACTTAGACCAATTATCAGGAATCGATATCATAGGCGAACAAGCTCCTATGATAAAAAATCCTTCTTCTACAGATTGGAGTGGTGTCACCTTGCCTTGGATGTCCATTGGTTATGAAGTAAAACTCACACCACTACAATTGCTCACCTTCTATAATGCCATCGCCAACGACGGAAAAATGATGAAACCTTATTTAGTAACCGACGTAAAAGACGAACAAAGAGTCATACGCCATTACAATCCAACGGTTTTGGAAAAACAAATCTGTCGTCCCGAAACTGCTCAAAAAGTGCGCGATATATTAAAAGGGGTATTGGAAGAAGGAACAGCCAAAGCCCTCTATACACCCGATTTTTCTATTGCAGGCAAAACTGGTACTGCCAAAATCGCCAAAAATCGCGAAGGTTATAAAGAAATCTACCAAGCTTCTATAGCAGGTTTTTTTCCTGCCGAAAAACCTGTCTATTCCTGCATTGTGGTCATCAATTCGCCCACACAAGGCGATTATTATGGAGCTTCGGTGGCAGGTCCCGTTTTTAAAGAAATTATTCAAAAATGCTACGCTTTGAGCTACAAATACCAAACTCCTATCAACCAAAAATCAATACCTGATACCTTACGAGCCTTGCCACCTGTAGCCAAAAATGGTTATGGTGCCGACCTAATGCGACTCTACCAAAAATTGGACATCTCTTGTCAATATGCTCCAACAGAGTGGCAAACTGTTAGCCGTTCGCACGACTCCATCTATACCTACCGCCTCAGTATGTCCGAAAAAGCAGTACCAAATGTCATGGGTATGGGGCTGCGCGATGCGGTATATGTATTGGAGAAAAACCGCCTCAAGGTGCGCTTCAATGGACGAGGTAAGGTGATTAAACAACAACCACAAAGCGGCTCATCCTACAAACAAGGACAAACAGTCTATATAGAGTTGAGATAATCCCTGAACAAAAATAACTACCCGAATCGACTCAATAACATCTTAAAGAATTATGGAATTTAACAACCAGTTTAACACATTTAAACGTTCATCTACACCCATCGCCAATAATAAGGTGGCAAAAAAAGATGTTTTCTATCAAATCTTGTCCGACCTAAGTGGTTATTACCTACAAATCGTAGATACCAAACGAAAACCCATCAATGCTACCAATTATACCAATTATACTGGTGTAGATAGACAAATTTTGCGCTATGTCGAAGCCATACAACAACGCAACGCTTTTGTCATCAATTGGGAAAATCCCGAAAACCGAATCTACCTCCACGAACATAATTACTTAATGCCTTTTTTGGTGGAATCCAACAAAATCATTGGACACCAACAGCAAATACTGGAAACAAACAAAGACATAGGTACTATCAAATTACACATACAAGCAACCTCCCCAATCGATAGAGACAATGTAAACGCTAAACAAGTGTTTGATACAACCATTCAGCTATATGTAGACGAATTGGTGTATAACAATTTTGTTTGCTTAACCGACAACTATTCATTGGTAGACAACCAATTTATCATCGAAACACAGTCATTAGGCGGCAACTTCAACCGTTTACGCCTATTCACTTCTACTATCGACCAAGAAGATTTACCACAATTTTTGTCCCTATTTTTTTCTTATATCAATGACGTAGAAGTGGTCTATGACGATTTTGAAGTGAAATTTAGTGACGAGAAAGCCGAAGCCGAAGCCTGTTTGGTATTTGAACGAATCGATGAAGCAGAATCCTTATATATGCGTGTCGGACAAAGCTTGGACAACTATAACTTTGAATTTTTTGAACAGTTTGAAGTCCACCGCATTGCCGAACTCAACGATTTGGATCATAGTATTGTGGTCAAAGACCTACAGCAAAAATCACTCGAAGAGGTGGCAGAAAACATAGATAGCTTGCTCAAAAAAGTTATTAAAAAAGACCGTCGCTCCGTCGAGGCATTTTCGCGCGAAGACAATTTGTTTATCATGGAACGCGACTTAGCTTCGCACTTTATCTACTATGAACTGCCTAATTTGTTGCAAGTTTTCAGGATATATGGCTCCGATAAACTCAAAACCTACCGAATTGCCAATATTCAACCCAAACTGCAACTGCGGTTGGAACATGGCATCGATTTCTTGGAAGGGGAGGCTTTTCTCGACTTTGAGGGAGAGTTGGTGTCCATCTTCGACGCATTAACACAATATAGTAACCAAAACTACATATTGCTCAACGACGGCAGACATGCTATTGTTAATGAGCAATATATGAAAAAACTACAACGGCTTTTCCGTCGAAAAAAAGATAAAGTACAAATGTCTTTTTTCGACCTGCCACTCATAGACGAATTAATAGACGAAAAACTTTCATTAGCTACCTTTGCCAAATCGCGCGAAATTTTTGAAGGTTTTAACCACATCAAAGACCAAAAAGATCCCATTCCTGTTGTGCAAGCCGAACTCCGCCCTTACCAACAATATGGCTATCGCTGGCTGTCTTATCTCCACGAAAAACAGTTGGGTGGTTGCCTCGCCGACGACATGGGTTTGGGCAAAACTTTGCAAGCCATCACTCTGTTTGCAAAAATCTATAACGAAACAACACCCCTACACCAACCTTCACTCATCATCATGCCCCGAACGTTGGTGTTCAATTGGGAAAATGAAATCCGTCGTTTTGCACCTTTCCTAAAAACTTATACCTATTATGCTGCTACCCGCAATATAGAAGACGCTCTACAGGCACAACTCATTTTTACAACCTATGCTATGGTGCGCAATGATATTGAAAAATTTCAACAACACGAGTTTTATTATGTCGTATTGGACGAATCACAAAATATCAAAAATATATCTGCCCAAGCCACCAAAGCGGTTATGTTGCTACAGTGCAAACATCGGTTGGCATTAAGTGGCACACCCATCGAAAACAATTTATCCGAACTCTATTCGTTGTTCCGATTCCTCAATCCTGCTATGTTTGGCAGTTTAGATACGTTTAACCAATACTATGGCACACCTATTCAGCGCAACAACGACCCAACGGTTATCAAAGATTTGCGTCGAAAAATCTATCCATTCATTTTGCGCCGTCTCAAAAAAGACGTATTGACCGAGTTGCCCGACAAAATCGAGCAAACACTGTTTGTAGAAATGAGCGATAGACAGAAAAAATTCTATGAACAACGCCGCCAATACTATCAAAATGCTATTCGTTCACAAATTGCCTCCAAAGGTATCAAAGAAACACAATTGTTTATTTTTCAGGCTTTGATGGAATTGCGCCAAATTGCGTCTATTCCTGAAACCAAAACAGGCAGCAAAATTAGTTCGCCCAAAGTGGAATTGCTTATCGAGCAGTTATTAGATGCCATTGCCAACGGACACAAAATTTTGATATTTGTTAATTTCTTATCAGCTATCGATTTGATTGGCGAGGAACTAAACAAAATTGGTGTTCAGTATGTAAGCATGACAGGCTCTACTCACGACCGCAAAGCAGTAGTGTCGCGATTCCAGAACGACCGCGACTGTCGCGTGTTTTTAATGACCCTCAAAACAGGTGGTACGGGACTTAACCTCACCGCCGCTGACATGGTATTCATTTTTGACCCTTGGTGGAACCAAGCTGCCGAAAATCAAGCCACTGACCGTGCGCACCGCATTGGGCAAACGCAAACAGTATTGAGCTACAAAATGATTACGCGCGGCACCATCGAGGAAAAAATTCTTAAACTTCAACAAGTCAAAAGCCAATTGTTTGACAATGTAATAGGAGCAGACTCCGCCTCACTCAAATCTTTGACCGAAGAAGACATTAATTATATTTTGGGTTAATGACATATTGTTTTGAGCTTCTTGAGGCACAACATATTGAAAATTACATTACCAAACTACTCAATGACCATATTTGACCAATAACCATCTAAGGATCCTCCAAATATGTTAACCATAGATTTCGACACTCGGTGGAAAGAGTTGATATATACTTTTGTAGAAGAATTTATCCAATACTTTCTGCCCGACCTTTACGAAGATGTTAATTTTTCTGTTGCTCCCGAATTTTTGGAACAAGAACTCCACAAACTGTTCGCCGACGAAGAGCGAAAAGGCAAGAAAATCAGTGACAAACTCATCAAAGTTCGCCTCAAAAATGGCGAAGATAGTTTTGTGTTGGTACACGTAGAAATAGAAGGCGATGCTCCGTCCCACTATTCGCGCGAAGTATTCAAATATTATTACCGCATCTATGACCGCTACGAAGCCGACATCACGACTTTGGTCATCTACGTAGGCGACCAAGTGCCTTTGCGCCACAATGTGTACAACAAAAACACGTATGGCACCAAATTGTCTTTTGAATTTAATTCCTATGTGGTAAAAAATCAAACCGAAGCCGATTTGTTGGCTTCACCCAATATCTGCGCTTTGGCAGTTTTGGCAAATCTATACGTTTTGCAAAGCAAGAACGACTATGCCAAACGTTTTGGTTTCAAGCGCCAATTACTGAATCTTCTCGTAGAGAAAAATTATTCCCGCAAAAGCATTGTAGATATTTTTGCGTTTATTCGTCTTTTGATGCTATTACCCGAAGAACTCGAACAAAAATTAATCACCGAAATCTTCCCTACTATGAAATTTGTAAGTCAAGCTCGTATGATGTTTGTCAACGAGTACGCAGTAGAAGTCTATGGCAAGACTTTCGAACAAATTATTGCCGAAAAAGAGCAAATTTTGGCGCAGCAGCAAGAAATCTTGGCTCAACAGCAAGCTGAAAAAGAGCAAATTTTGGCGCAGCAGCAAGAAATCTTGGCTCAACAGCAAGCTGAAATCGAACAACATATCCTAAGAATGCACACTACCCTACATATCGATGCAGAAGGTATTGCCATAGCATTGGATAAACCTGTCATGTTTGTGCAAAGCGTGTTGGATAAACACAAAAAATAGGCTTTGTTGTTTCAATTCATCTAAATATTTCTAACCTCACACCGCTTAATCGCCAATTATAATTACCAATAAAAATTAACTGTTTTTTTAGAAAATGACAGAAGCATATATTGTAGCAGGCTACCGTACTGCCGTAGCCAAAGCCACTCGCGGTGGTTTTCGTTTTGTTCGTCCTGATGATTTGGCAGTAGATGTCATCCAACATCTCCTTAAGGCAGTTCCACAATTAGACCCCACACGCATCGACGATCTGATTGTAGGCAACGCCGTTCCTGAAGCCGAACAAGGTTTGCAAGTTGGCAGAATGATTGCCGTTCGCGCCATTGCCAAAAATACCGCAGGCGTTACCGTTAACCGCTATTGTGGTTCGGGTGTCGAAACGATTGCTATGGCAACTGCCAAAATTAGAGCAGGTATGGCAGACTGCATTATTGCAGGCGGCACGGAGTCTATGTCGCTGGTGCCAACGGTGGGTTGGCGCACAGTTTTGAACTACGAAGTAGCCAAAACCAATCCTGATTACTACATTGGCATGGGTTTGACTGCCGAAGCCGTAGCGAAAGAGTTTGGCGTTTCGCGCGAGCAACAGGACGAGTTCTCTTATCAGTCCCACCTAAAAGCCGCTAATGCTATCGATAAAGGTTATTTCAAAACGGGTATTTGCCCTATCAATGTCAAAGAAGTATATGTAAACGAAAAAGGCAAACGCTCCGAGCGCAGCTATATAGTGGACACAGACGAAGGCGTTCGTCGCGATACTACAACCACCGGTTTAGCTTCTTTGAAACCCGTTTTTGCCGCCAACGGCACCGTAACGGCTGGCAACTCATCCCAAACCTCTGATGGAGCCGCATTTGTAATGGTGATGTCGGAGCGAATGGTCAAAGAACTCAACCTTACACCCATTGGTCGTTTGGTAAGTTGTGTGAGCATGGGTGTGGAGCCACGCATCATGGGCATTGGTCCTGTGGCTGCCATTCCGCGCGCTTTGCAACAAGCCAATTTATCGCTCAACGACATCGACCTTATTGAGCTAAACGAAGCCTTTGCAGCACAAGCTGTGGCAGTTATTCGCGAAGCCCAATTAGACCCTGCCAAAGTCAATGTTAATGGCGGAGCCATCGCCCTTGGACATCCATTAGGCTGTACAGGCGCTAAACTGACCGTGCAGTTGCTCAACGACCTACATCGCACCAACGGCAAATATGGTATCGTGACAGCTTGTATTGGCGGTGGTCAGGGTATCGCAGCCGTGTATGAATCGCTGAACTAATACATACAGCAGCAATAGCATTTTTTTTCATAGCGTCTCAAACTATGAACTACAAAGCAACATCAAATCCCAAAATCAGGTGTTGCTTTGTAGTTGATATTGGTATGTCTATACCAACACTATCGTAATTCCACAAACGCCTCAAAAGGATATGTCCGCAAAAAAAATTGGTTTGCTATTTGGCTCTTTCAATCCTGTTCATAACGGACATTTGGTTATTGCACAAACCGTTGTGAACCAGCAAATGGCAGATGAAGTATGGTTGGTTGTTTCGCCACAAAACCCTTTCAAAGACATCAAAAACCTCCTCAACCAATACGACCGCCTCTACTTGGTGCAATTGGCATTGGAGGATAACCCCAAAGTGAAAGCCAGCACCATAGAGTTTAACCTGCCCAAACCCTCCTATACCATCGACACTTTGACCTATTTGCAAGAAAAATATCCCGACCATCAATTTGCAGTTATCATGGGAGAAGACAATTTGGAGCATTTGCACAAATGGAAAAACTACCAGAAAATTTTGCAATACTACCAAATTATTGTTTATCCACGCTTTGGTTATCAAATACCCGATACTTATAAAAATCACCCCAAAATCAACCTATTACAGGTGCCGCGCTTCGAAATATCTGCGACCGACATCAGAAAAATTATCCAAAACGGTGGCTCGGTGCGCTACCTCGTTCCAGATTCGGTTTATTATTGTTTAGTAGAGCGAAAATTGTATGTAGATAAACCAAGTTAATCTATACTCTACTTTTGGGAGTTTCTTCCAGAGAAATGAATTACCATCGCAGTGAAATCACAATACATTTCTGCATTTACCCAATAACTATTTTTAGAAAAATTTCAGGTATTTTATTAGCTTTTGCTCGATACAACACATTCTCAATCGCCTCCATAATCCCCTATTTTGTCCCAACAATATGACCAATATTACCGAATTTCGAAAACGCTACCACTACGACCCTATTTATGACAAAATAGGAGAAGGTGGTTTTGCTAAAGTTTATAAGGCTCGCGATAACTACTATCAACGTGATGTAGCCCTTAAATTTTACTATGGTTCGTTGGGAGATCGCTACAGCGTTCAGGCAGAAGTAGAAAAAATGCTCGAAATCCAGCACCCCAATTTAATACAATTCTATGGAGTAGAAACCCTTTTGGCTCCCGAAGAAGACCTCAAAGCACCCGACGGCAAAGTGCAAGTTGGCATTATGGAGTATGTCAATGGTGGTGATTTTGATGATTTTATGGCAAGTTTTCCATCGCAAGAAACCATTAAAAAAGCACTTACCGAAATCCTGCAAGCCTTAGCCTACCTGCACGACCGTGGCATTATTCATCGCGATATCAAGCCACAAAATATCCTTATGCACCACCAAAACAACCAATGGATAGTAAAAATAGGTGATTTTGGTTTAGCTCGACAAGCTGCTGATAGCCGTTTGTCCTCCAAATTGCTGGGAACAGTGGAATATATTGCACCCGAACAATTAGACCCTACTCAATTCGGGAAAAATGGCAAATTATCAACTAATGTAGATTTGTGGGGATTTGGGGTGATAGTAGCAGAGATATTTACGGGCGAATCGCCTTTTGGCAACCGCAACGAAGGCAACACACATGAACAAGTAATGTTCAATATCCTTAAAAAAGATATTAACGAACACATTGCCCAAGTGCCCGCACCATACAAAGACATGATAGCTTGGTGTTTGCGAAAACATGCCGAAGACCGTGTGCAAACCGCCCACCAATTATTGCAATTACTCGAAGGCAAAACCGCTATTAGTCCAGCCAAAACGCGTTCTACCGCTACTCCAATAATAGAAATGCCTTTGTCACAAGCCCAAAAAATAACTATTTTTGTCATTTGTACTCTTGCTTCGCCTTTAGTGGGATTGGTATATTATTTGTTCACCAAAAACCGACAACCTCAAAATGCCAAACAAGTATTGCAATTATTGCCTTTTGCAGGAATCGCATGGCTACTATTGTGGTTGTTGCTATCTTGGTTATTTATGTAAAAATGAATAACTTTAAAATCCCCAAACTATTCCATATTAGTTTGGGGATTTTTGAGGTAATAGTTCAAAAGAACTTTTTTTTGTAGACTACTGTTCTATTTTGCTTAAATAGTCCGATAATACATCGATTTTTTTGGGCGTTTCCCTGCGGGTCGGGCTGCTGCGGGCTTCGCTACGCTTGGTGCTGCGTTGCTCTCCGCACTGGCTAACGCCACCCTCCGCATCCCTAACGCGCTTCGCCATTCGAACAAAAGTATCGTTATTTTTTACAGCAAAAAACACCTTTCTTCCGACAAAATAGATAAAAGAACACACCTACTTAGGTCTCTTCATAGAGTCTAACAACAAGGCTTCTTTAAGCACTTCGTCTATTGCTTCAAAAGGAATCTCGTTGGGTGATATAATGGAAATTCCTGCTACTTGTTTGCGTTTTTTGAAATCTAAATAAGCATTTTCATTAGACAACTCATTGGCTCGAACAAAAGCCAATTCTACTCCTCCTTTTTTGAGCGGATTTAGATAACACAACCATTTTTTTTGGTAGAAAAAAGGAACCCCATAATTCAAACGACAAGTGATAGCAGGAGAACTTGCCATAATAAATTGATAGAGAATTTGCATGATTTGAGCAATTGGCTCGTCTTGTTGCGCAATATAACTTTCAGGAGTATGACTCATAAATAAAAATTGGCTTAAATTTTGCGGTATTTGGCTGCAAAGATACTACAAATCATACGCTTTACACAAAATAGCTGTGTCTATAGTTGCCAAATTTGGGCAAAAAATTAGTACCTTTGCACCCTTGAAATTTTACTGTATACCATCAACTTATCTATCTCTGTCTTTTTTGAACTAATCACTTTACGTTTTGTTTAACCATTTGGCTATGTATTATCAATTTATGAAATATTTCTTACCTGCCTGCTTATTCTTTCTATTATTTACGCAAAGTAGTTGTGCCGACAACGACGAACGCATGAAAAAAGTACAACTCTATGTAGCAACTCACAAACAAATTGCTATCGAAGAAATGTATCTTATGGGTATTCCTGCTAGTGTAAAATTGGCTCAAGCCATGCTCGAGACCAACTTTGGCGATAGCAAACTGTCTCTGGAAGCGCATAATCATTTTGGAATCAAATGCAAAGATTATTGGAAAGGCGATACCTACACCATGGACGATGATACTATTGGTGAATGTTTTAGGAAGTATCCTTCGGACTATGAATCGTATATAGACCATTCTATGTTCTTGCGTTTCCACCACACTCACCGTTATGACCATTTGTTTTCGTTGGCTCGCAACGATTATAAAGGCTGGGCACAAGGTTTGCAAAAAGCAGGGTATGCCACCAATCCCAATTATGCTGACATCATCATTCGGCTTATAGAAACGTATGACCTACATGCTTTTGATGTAGAAGGTTTTTTGGTTGGACAACCACCCAAGCCAATACCCAATATATGGGCAGAAGTGCCAAGCACCAAAATACAAGCCATTATCAGCCTCAATTCACACACTTTAAACAGCAATGCTCCTAACAACAATACCGCTTTGTCGAGCATCGGAATAAAGACAGCAAGTATGCCGCCGCCTGCCACCACTACAGTAGCAGCAACAGCTCCAGCTAAAAACAACGCTTCGACCACACCCACCACACCAAATCCAAGCACTACCAAACCAAATTTTACGCCGCCTATTAGTACCACTAAACCCACAGCAATTCCTCCTCCTCCGCCTACCCAAACCATCACCAAATCGTCGGAAGCTACCGCACCTGTACCTAAATCTAACCTACCCATAATTGCGAAAGAACAAGAAAGTGATATGGCAAATACCTTAGCCAATATGGACACCGTTGCAGCGCAAGAGGAAAATGTAGGTGCTTTGATTATCAACGAAATAGAGGTCAATGGTTGTGTAGGTTTGGTTGCTAATCGCGGTTTGTATCCTTCCTATATAGCTTTTCGCTACCAACTGCCTATCGAAAAAGTATATGAATACAACGATTTGCCACGTGGTATAACATTTCATGCAGGAGTACCTATTTTCCTACAAGCCAAAGCCAAAACCGTAGCACCTGATAAAAAAATTCATATTGTACAATTTGGTGAAACTCTAATAGATATTTCACAAATTTATGGTGTGCAGGTCAAAACACTTTGCAAATTTAACAACCTGACAACTACCTCTAAATTAAAAGAAGGAGATTTTATTTATCTACAAACCCAAAAACCTTCACAAAATTAATCATATTTTTCACTATTATCTGTTATCCATACTTACTAAATTCGACAAGCAAATTTGCTCCCAATAGTTGTTTTGGTTTGTTCTACAACTTTGGAATACTTTTAAAGGTTAGTACAAATGCCTGATAATCAAGCATTTGTACTAACCTTTGAAATTTCGAAAGCCTATATGCTTGCGAAAAACAAGAAGTTATTTTTTCTGGCAACCACTACAAATTCCGCGCACCAAAAAGTTAGCATCTACAAAAGTATAGCCTTGTGGTAGCTGAATAGTGGGAATAGACACAGAGTCGACACAAGTAATTTGCTTACACAACATACATTTAAAATGCACATGTTCGTCCTGATGCAGGTGGTCATGGTCGCAATGTTCGGTGCAAAGTGCATACTTAATGACTCCCGAATCGTCATAAATTTGGTGAATAATTCCTTTTTCAAGAAAAGTATGTAGGGTGCGATACAAGGTTACACGGTCAAAATCTTGGAGTTCATTTTCCAATTCGGGTTGGCTAATAGCGTTTTTTTGTTCCAATAAATTGTGGACTACACTTATGCGACAAGCAGTAAGACGCAGTTGTCGGCGTTGGAGGAGTTGGATGGCAGTTTGCTGGGTAGTTCTATGGTGGTGTGGCATTTAGAGATTTATTAGGGTTTATTTGGACAATGTGGTGTGGATTTTTTGGAGCAATATAGCCTCATCTTGTGGATCGAGATAGACCGCTATGGGCAAAACAAAAATAGGTATATTTTGGAGTTGTTGGTGATAGGGCTGTAGGCGCACAGCATCTTTTTCGGTGGTAATAATGATTTTCGAATCGGTAGGTATTTGCTCAAAAATCTGTACAAGACTGTCGATATCTTGTTGAGTAAAAGTATGATGATCACTAAAACTAAGAGTGGTGAGTTGTTGGCACTGATTTTGAAGGTGTTGTTGTAAAGTTTCGGGTTGTGCAATGGCACAAAGTAACAACAAATGGTGGTTTTGTAACGAATCGGGCAAATTGTGTTGAGGATTTTGCCAATGATAGGCTTTTTCGTAGCGCAAATGACTAAACAACAATTGTTGGTGTGGGAGTGGCTGAATTTCGGTGTGCATAGCCTGCTTGTCGGCGGTGGTGAGTGTGGCGGGGCATTGAGTAATCATAATAATATCGGCACGTTTTTTCTGGTCTGCGGGTTCGCGCAATCTACCTTTGGGCAGCAGTTGGTCGCGCGTAAAAGGCTGATGATATTGAGTGAGTAAAATGGAGAGATGGGGCAATACGGCTCGATGTTGGTAGGCATCGTCCAACAAAATCACTTGCACATCGGGACGGTCGACAAGGAGGTTGACAATGCCAACAGCGCGCTCCTCACACACCACCACCGCTATTTGATGACCAAATTTTCGGTAGAGTTGCATAGGTTCGTCACCAATACTTTGTGCTGTACTTTCATCGTTGGCGAGAAGGTAGCCTTTGCTGCGGCGGCGGTATCCTCTGCTAAGAGTCGCTACTCGATATTGCCCTTCGAGTTGGCGAATAAGGTACTCTATGTGGGGTGTTTTGCCTGTACCACCTACCCGCAAATTACCAATACTAATGAGTGGCACAGTAAATTCGAGCGATTTCCAGTACCGAATATCATACAAATGATTGCGGAATCGTATGGCATTCCCATAGATTTTGGACAAAAAAGAAAGTATCATGCTTAATTAGCGGCGGATGAGGTGGGGGTTGCCAAAAAATCTACATCTTCATCGTTGGGGTGTTGTAGAAGTTCATTAAGTGCGGTTGGCACATCGCATTCGTTCTGAAACAAGCGCGTTAAGGCGGTGGTAATGGGCAGTTGGAGGCGGTATTGTTTCGCCAAGGCATGAGCAAGCAAAGTTGTGTTAATACCCTCAACGGTTTCGGTCATAGTATTTTTTATATCATTGATGGTTTCACCTTTGGCTAATCTTTGCCCTACCGAAAAATTGCGGCTCAAATTGCTCGAACAAGTAGCAATGAGGTCGCCAATGCCCGCTACACCCAAAAACGCATTGGGGTTGGCTCCAAGTGTTTTGGCAAGGTGAATGATTTCGCGAAAACCGCGTGTGATAAGCATTGCCTTGGCATTTTCACCAAAATCCAAACCTGCCGAAATACCTGCTGCTATTGCCATAATATTTTTGAACACACCTGCTAATTCAACGCTAAAAATATCGTGGCTGCGGTATACCCTGAACCGGTGGCTGTGAAGCGCTTCATAACCCGCATCAATGACACTATCAAATTTGCTGGCAATAACAGTCGCACAAGGGTGTTTTTGTGCCATCTCGAGCGCCAAATTGGGTCCCGAAAGACAGCCAACGCGCAAAACGTTGGTCTCTTCCAAGATGATTTGGCTCATGGTTTTGATATAATCTTTTTTGATGGCGCTATTGCCGTCCCATTTTTGTTGGTTGGGTAGCTCCACCTGCAAACCCTTTGTACCATGAATCAGTTGATGATAGGGTTTAAGGTGTGGGGCTGCCAAACGCATTACATTGCGAAAATCGCTCGATGGAACAACAGGAAAAATAAGGTTGCATTCGCCACAAAAACGCTCAATGTCTAAAGTGGCTTCTATGTTTTCGTGAACGTTTTGGTTGCGATTTCGGCGAAGTGTTTTGATATTAGTCGCAACATCGGGGCGGCGCGTAAATACCAACACTTTCGTTTTTTCTGCAATAACATTGGCAAGAGCAATGCCAAAACTTCCAGCTCCTATTATGCCGTATATCATAACATAAAAAATTTAAACAACAAAAAAATAAGTTGCGACAGGAGACGAGGTAGCCAATAAGCAATAAAAACCTATAAGGCTACGAGGGACGCTTATAGGTTTTTGTAGACAGGAAACACAAATAGTTAAAAAGTCTTTATGCCATATTATGGAAAACTTTGGACACATCTTCGTCGTCTTCTAATCGTTCAATAAGCGCTTCTATTTGGGCGATTTGCTCTTCGGATAGGTCGACAGTAGTGCTTGGAATACGCTCTAATTCGGAGCTAACCACTTCGAGGTTTTTTTCTTCCAAGGCTTTTTGCATTTGTCCAAAATCAGAAAAAGCGGTATAAACATACACCAAACCCTCTTCTTCGTCCAATTGTACATCTTCGGCACCAAAGTCGATAAGTTCAAATTCGAGTTCTTCGATATCCACACTTTCGGCTTTGACCTTGAACACAGCTTTGCGTTCAAAAATAAAATCGAGCGAGCCTGTTTTGCCCAATGCTCCACCACCACGATTAAAGGCAGTGCGCACATTGGCAACAGTTCGGGTAGTGTTGTCCGTTTGACATTCTACCAAGATGGCTACGCCGTGTGGTCCATAGCCTTCGTATACAGCTTCTTCATAGTTTTCTGCCTCTTTTGACGAAGCACGCTTGATAGCCGACTCGACACGTTCTTTGGGCATATTCGCACCTTTGGCGTTTTGGACAGCAACGCGCAAACGGGAATTATTGGTGGGGTCGGGACCACTTTGTTTGACAGCAATAGCAATTTCGCGTCCAATTCGGGTAAATACTTTTGCCATTTTACCCCATCTTGCTTCTTTTCGGGCGCGGCGGTATTCAAATGCTCTTCCCATGATTGTATTGTGTAAAAAAAATTTTTTTGTATGGAAAATGATTTTTTGCGGTGCAAAGTTAAGTTTTTTTGTTCGATTTAGCAAAAAATGCTGTTTTTTTGTGTAAAAGCTGTGCTTTTCTTATCGGATAAAATGCTGTTGGGTTATAAAAAATAGTACGGTATTATCAAAATTTTCACAAAGTATCGTTTTTTTTGTGTATCTTTGCCGCCCAATAAGCTGGTTTATAGCTACACAAAAATAAGTATTTGATAGCTAAAATTGCTCGTTGACAAAAAAAACTATTATTTAGCTTTGTTTGGGAACGTTTTGGGTAGTTGCGTTGTTATTATAATAGGCATGGTATTTGCCTACTCACCTTATTTGGGGCAACATCGCTCTTCCTATTTTGTTGTATCCCTCCTATTTCCAAGCAACATTTTTTTCTCTCTACCAAAAAACAATAACCCCTATTTACCGTGAGTGTACAGTTTTCTATCATCGATGACATAAAAAACAGCCTTAGATATGGCAACACCACCATTCGCCTGATTTGGATAAATGTGGGGGTGTTTGTAGTGCTGGGGTTGATTCGCTTGTTGGGTTTTCTATTCGGGATTAATACTCCTTTTCAGAAAATCGTTGAGGGATTGGCATTGCCCAGCAGTCTCAAAGATTTGATGTGGCAACCTTGGTCGCTGATTACACATCTGTTTTTGCACATCGATCTTTGGCACATTTTTATGAATATGCTCGTATTGTATTGGTTTGGCAATATCCTGTCCGATTTTGTGACCCAACGCCGTATCCTACCTGTCTATATTCTGGGCGGTTTGGCAGGTGCAGTAGCTGTTTTGTTGAGCTATGCTTTGTTCCCTGTTTTTCGGAATAGCGATGCCATAGCCTACGGAGCGTCGGCGAGTGTTATGGCAATTTTGACCTGTATGGCAGCTATTAGCCCCAACTATACCCTGCATTTGATATTGTTGGGACGTATACCCATCAAATTTTTAGCCTTAGCCCTATTTATCATCGACCTGATTTCTATTCCGCAAAGCAACGCAGGCGGACATATTGCGCACATCGGTGGCGCTATTTTTGGAATTGTTTATGCACGTCAATGGCAACGTGGCGATGCTTGGGGAAAAACCTTTAATCGTTTGACCGATAAAGTAATACAACTTATTGACAAAAATAAAGAACCCGCCAAACAGTCTTATCAACAACCCAAAAACACAACCCGCTCCAATTCATCACCTACTTTATCGGAACAAGAACGCATTGACCAAATACTGGATAAAATAGCCCAAACAGGTTATGATAGTCTTACGCAAGAAGAAAAAACTTTTTTGTTTAAAGTTAGCAATAAAAAATAATACTTTTTGTCAAAAAAACCTTATCTTTGCCCACAAATATCCTAATCCTGTTTTGTGACCCAAATGCTCCTTTGTGCGTCTTAATAAGCACAAAACCTATTGCACACTTTACTTGTGTTTTTCTAAGAGAAAAACACACACCAAACAGTATCTATTCCCTCCCCAAAAACACTTATTTGCCTCCCACACACTCGCCCTTTAATTTATCTTATATGTTGAACAATTACCAAGAACCCTCTCAAAAAGAAGAAGAGGTTTTTGCTCCTGACCTAAATCCGAGCAGCGATCCTGAGATAGCCCACATTGCCGATAATGAACAACCTCCTGTTATACTTAGCAAGGAGGAGAAGGATTCTTTGTTCAACAAACAGATTCTGCCGCACAACAACGCACTCTATACGTATGCCCATTACCTTACCAAAGACCCTAATGAGTGTGACGAATTGGTGCAGGAAACAATGTATAAGGCTTATATAAACCTACATCAGTTTCAAATTGGCACATCGAGCAAAGCATGGTTATTTACTATTTTGCGCAATATATACTACAACAAAAACAAACAAAAAGCACGTCACCCACAAATAGATTATGCAGATATTATGGATTATCATGACAAAGAAATTGATAAAAATCCTAAGTATAGCGAACTGCAAGACAATACACAACAAAATAAACCGTTAAACCTAAAAGACTCCGTTTTTACAGAAATGTTAAGCGACGAAGTTATTGAGGCTATCTACAAAATTAATGAAGTGTATCGAAGCGCTATTTTGTTGAGTGATATAGAAGACATGTCTTATGAAGAAATCTCGGAAGTATTGCATATAGAAATTGGCACGGTGAAGTCGCGCATTGCGCGCGGTCGCCAACAAATGCGCGAACTTCTCACAGATTACGCTACCGAAAATGGTTACAAAACCCCCAAAGGCAAAACTTCTAAAATCAATAAAAATAAATAAACTGCACTACTCCTCATTCTATTTTTCCCAAAACCTATCTCCCCCAGAATGCGGAGTAGTATCCAGTTTTCCTTAATCCAATTACTCTATTAAATAACCCACATTTTCTCCTAACACCAAACAAATTGATATGAAACAACGAAATCATAAATCTCGTATTAGTGCTGACCCGAATGGCGTAGCAGGTGGTATCAGACCAGCAGATACTGCTAACGAATCGTTGGCAAACTATTTTGCAGGACCACCACAAATGAAAGATGATGATCCTGAATTAAGAACTTTTTTATGTGATAAACTTCCGCGTAAGCAGATGCCTGCCAATTTGCTGAGTCAAATTCTGGAGGTAATAAAGAAACTACCTTGAACGTCCCAATCCCCCAAACGCTCATTTAACATAGCAAAGATACCTTGAAGTAATACAATTCTCTTTGAACAAGTAATCTTTTTTGGACATAGGTTGCTTGGCGTGAGTCGTATAGAATAATTAATATATTCTTTATTATTACATTAATTTCATTGTCTTTTCTTATACCTAAAAAACATCGGATACACACATATATCCGATGTTTTTTATTGCATATACCGCAAAATACAAGCATCTACAAAATCTGGCAAACCTGCAACATTTGTATCACACCGCTAACAATCCTACAAAGCTATTTTTAGGAAGTTGTATCAAGGAGTTTGTTTACAATGTGTCCTATTGATGATTTTTAACATACTACATACCAACAAAAAAGCGTACTTTTGTGCCGCTTAAAATAAATCTCTCTTTTTTTTCGCCCTTAAAAAAACGTTCATATAAATCTATGTATTCTACCGAACAACAAGAATTTTGGAAAGGTGAATTTGGTCGTCAATATACCGACCGTAACACACGTGAACACGAAGCCTGGAACGATTTTTATCGCAACCTATACGGCAAAACCAAAATACAGCTCAACACCGAATTTATCGGACACTTGCCCCTCGATAGCCCAATTTTGGAAGTGGGCTGCAACACAGGACAGCAATTAGAAGCCCTACAACGACAAGGTTTTACACAACTTTATGGCGTGGAACTGCAATGGTATGCAGTCGAAAAAGCTAAAAGCCTATTGCAAAACATCAACATCATACAAGGTTCGGGTTTTGATTTGCCCTTCAAAGACCGCTTTTTTCAGGTGGTTTGCACCAATGGCGTACTAATCCATATTGCTCCTGATGATTTGCCCAAAATTATGGGCGAAATGTATCGCTGTTCGGCTCGCTACATCATGGGATTCGAATACTACGCCCCACAGACAACTGCCATCAACTATCGTGGTAACGAAGGCTTTTTGTGGAAAGCCAATTATGCCCAACTTTTCTTAGACCGTTTTCCTGACCTCCGCTTGGTAAAAACCGAAATGCTCCCTTATCTCACCGAAACCGAAAAAGGTAATATCGACCAAATGTATCTTTTGGAAAAAACAACATAGTGCCACCACCATCACACTAAACCTTTCGGCTTTCGGAGAGTCTTACCAAAGATATACTTTTTTAAACCAAGCATGTATGCAAAAAATAATTTTCTCTCTGTTCACCTTAGCTTTTGTTTTCTTGCCTTTTGCAGAAACACCCAAAGCCACCGCCAACCAAACAACTATTGAATGGCTATCCTTTGAGCAAGCCGTTCAAAAAAGTCTCACCGAACAACGTAAAGTGTTGGTAGATGTTTATACAGACTGGTGCGGTTGGTGCAAAAAAATGGACAAAGAAACATTTAATCATCCCGAAGTAACACGCTATCTAAACCAAAAATACTATGCCGTGAAACTCAACGCCGAAACGCGTGAAACCATCAAAGTGGGTGACATGACGTTCAAATATGTTGAAAACGGACGTAGCGGCGTAAACGAATTGGCAGTTACGCTACTCGATGGCAAAATGAGTTACCCCTCTATCGTGTTTTTGGACGAAAGTTTCAACAAAATACAAGCATTACCCGGCTATCGCGATGCCAAAACATTAGACCAAATCTTACATTTTTTTGGTCAAAATGCACACAAACAAGGCACTTCTTGGGAAAATTTTCTAAAAACCTATCAATCCCCAATTAACTAATACAGATAGGCAACAAAAAAACAATAAAAGCGGTTGTTCTTTATACAAAGACAACCGCTTTTGTTTTTACCAATTGGATAGGAAAATACCCATAAATGTTGCTCCAATTTGCAAATGTCAAACACCTTCCGTACCTTTGCCCGCAAAAAAAACAAATTTTGAGATTACCCGTATGACCAACAATGCCATGTTAGATAATATCGCCGCCTTGTCTCCCGATGCGCGCGTGTGGATATATCAAAGTAACCGATTTTTCACACCCGAAGAAACCGAGCAAATCAACCACCAAATCGCTGATTTTACCACTACTTGGACAGCCCATAGCCATGCTTTGCGAGCGGCAGGCAAGGTATTTTGGCGTTTGTTCATTGTTTTGATGGTCGACGAAAGCCAAGCGGCTGCCAGCGGTTGTTCTATCGACAAATCGGTGCATTTCATCAAATCCATCGAACAACAATATCAAGTCAGTCTATTCGACCGATTTCGAGTAGCCTATCTCATAGACCACCACTTGAACCACGCCGACCAAAAAGGGTTTATAGAAGCCTATCAACAGCAACATATCAACGATTTTACGAATGTTTTCAACAATTTGGTGACCACTAAAGCCCAATTTGATAGTCAATGGATAGTACCTTTGGAACAAAGTTGGCAACGAAGGTTGGTACTTTAAAAGGCGAAAAATACCACAACTATATGTATAAAATTGTTTGGACAGTGCTGCTATCTGCCACTTTTTTTGCCTGCCAAAACCTCCACAACGCTTCTTTTTCGGCAGATGGAGTTAGTTTTGTTTTGCCCAATATGTGGACTATCGAAACCATAGATAGCCTTGGTGGTTCTGGTTTTTATGTATCTTGCGAAAAAGATACACCCGACCAATACGCTTTTATTTCATTTACTATCTTAGACGGCGAATCGGAACCCACCGATGCCATTACCGCACAAGAAGAGGCTGTGCGCGAAAATCCTTTTTTTTTGCAATGGCGCACCCGCTTTATCCCTCCCCAAACAGCCCAATTTGCAGGTTTTCCTGCCATGAAAGGCGGATACTATACCACAAATGCCGACAAAAATATTCGTGCTGATGTATATTGTTTTGTTTGTGGCGGAAAAACACTTACTTTTCTACAACAAGGGTTGCTGCAAGATAGCCTACAACACGCCCAAAATCGGCAGGACATCGAGCAGCAGTTCAAATGCCAATAGTACACCCATAATAACATTGGGACAAAACAAAGAACGACCGCCTTATTATAGGGTGGTCGTTCTGTTGTGTTTATAACAATGAAAAATCTAATAATCCATAAAAAAGCGCAAAAACCCACAGGTCTTGGGAGCAGAAACTCTCAAAACCAAGCATTCATCAATTCCTTGATTATGCAAACAAATAGCGCAATAGGGAATGTTTAGACTACTTTATCGGCACAGCTTGAGCTGGCAAAAGCATCTGGCTTCACCTTGAAAGAAAAACCCATACCCAAAATGTAACCAATTGCTTCGCGCAAGGCAACATTGGATTCGAATTGTGGATTGGTGTTAATGTCAGCGTGAACCTCCAAGTCGACATCATATTGGTCGAGAAGGTCGCATAATTCGTAGGCGATTTGAATAGATTTGGCAACTTCGGTAATCATTCGTTCTTTGAGCGAGATGTTTCTTTCGGTGCTTTCTGTATGAATATACATGAATCCACCGCGTTTTTCGCGCAAAAAAACAATAACTGTCGCAAAGTCAATACCATTGCCGCGCACTTGTGAATCGGTGCCAATACACACCTTCAATTTGTGTCCTGCGGCGCGTTCGCGAATGATGGCTTGTTCAACCGCATCTTTAATAGAAACGATTCGTTCGCCATTGAAAGTTCTCCATTTCATCATGGCTGTTGATTTGATAAGTAATAAAAAAATGTTGAAACATATTTTGTTTTTTGATAAGCATACCCTTCCAAATCCAACAGAAACTAAGTGAGAAACAATGCTGTTGGTTGTTGTGGTTATGTACAGAACAACGAAACAGTTTGAAAAGTTCCCAAATAGGTGATAAAAGTGCAATAACCGTAAAATTATACCATTTTTGTTCTTTGATAAGAACAAAATGACCCTGTTGAAGCAATTACTATTGAGTATAATACATGCGAAAATCCCCCTACAGCTCGGATAAAGCTGCGGGGGGATTTTTAACAATAAGATAAGAAATTTTGACCATACCTCTTGGTATTGAGCAACCGTTGGTGCCCAGAGCCGGGCTCGAACCGGCACGGGGGTTTAGCCCACTGGTGTTTGAGACCAGCGCGTCTACCAATTCCGCCATCTAGGCATTTTGCGGACAAAATTCTTTGCTTTGAGTATTCCATAAGCCTTTTGTCTTATTGCGGTGCAAAGGTAAGTAGTTTTTCTTGAATGCGCAAGAGATATTTCATTTTGTAGTGATTTTTTTTTATTTTTTCCAAAATAGTTGCTGTATCTGGGGTTTGGTTATATGCTACAAGCAGTTTTTGGGTGTCATCTTGCAGTTGGTCGATGTACTTTTGGAGTTCTTGTTGGATATGTTGGTATTGTTGTGCTGTACTGTCGGGCAATAGGTCATCTATGGCTTCGTTGAGGTCTATCATCTCCATCAAAAAATCAGATGGTAGTTGATAGCGTTCATTATCGTTAATGATGTTTTTGAGCTGTAGAACATACATAATGCGTTGGTCTTGGCTGGCGAGTGTGCGGTAGGCTTCATTGTTGAGGGTTGCCATTTGTAGGGCATATTCCTGTTCGTCGGCTGTGGCAAGGGTATAAAAATCGGGGTGATAGCGTTTGCTGTTGCGTAAAAAACGCTGTTTGAGTTGCTGTTCGTCGAGGAGAAAGCTAACAGGAAGGTCAAAAAATTCGAAATAATTGGGAGTCATTGTTGAAATATTTGTATTGGGGTGACAATAATTTATTGTTTTTGGGATTAACCCAAAGTGTTTCTGCCCAAATATTAATAATTTTTACCTTTAAAAAACACTCTGTAGTCTTTGTTGCCCAACTGATAAAGGATAACTTTGCCTTGTACCTCAAAATCATTTGGAATATCACGACTCACAACAATTTGTTCGCCTTCATAAAACGCTTTAAGTTGTTTGTAGTTGTCATAATAAGCAACAATGCCTTCGAACATAGCTATCTTTTCGGGTTGATAACTTTCTAATAGATAGTCTTTGCCACGCCAAAAAACATGGAAATTTTTCATGTTGTCCATGTAGGCAAGGGTATTGTCAAAGATTTGGTAGCTGATGGGCGGTACTGATGAAAGTTCTTGTTCCTCACCATCATAATATACCTTAAAAATACCTTGATTATTGACATACGCCAATATATTGTCTCCAGCCGTCCAACTTTGGGGAATCGAAAAATCCAATTGTTTGGTTTCGCCTGCGTCAAATACGCCAAATTCGTTGTATTGTGTTTCATAAACGGCAAAATTAATACCAATATGATAACGATTCAAAGGGTCATTGGTCACCAAACTGGGTTCGTTGTTGTAGGTAACAAAAAAGCTACCTGCTTGGGTGATATATCCAACACTACTTTTGCTGGTCACCATTTCTTTGACAGGGTCGATAGTAATGTTGTGTTTTTCACCTTGATAAAATACTTTCATAATTCGGTCATAGTCGACAAAAGCGGCGATACTATCATTGACCGAAATTTGAATATCTCTACCCAAAGCTATGGTTTCTTTTTGGTTGTCGAAAAACACTTTTACTGCTCCTTGCGAATAATCGTAGAGCAGATAGCGACTTGCTTTCCAGAATTGAGGTTGTGCGGCGCGTTGGAGAACGTTTTTTTGTCCGTTTTTATACCACACCATTTCGCCCAAAGCATTGACATATAGCAAATAGTCGTTGCCGCGCTGAATGTTTTTGAAATTTTGGTGTTCTAATTGTTGAAAATTGCCATTGTCAAATACCCACAACCTGCCCAAAACATCGGTATAGTGGGCTAAGGTTTGCGCTGAAAGCATTTGTGAAGCAATTATAAAACAAAAGGTTAGCACAAAGTGTTTTGGAATCATGTCGGGGTTAATTATATTTTTTGAATAAAACACAACTATTTATATCGCCAAATCCAAAAGCGCATTTGGCGGCAATTTTCATACCCGGTTTTATTATCATTTTTTGGGGTATAACTTTATGAGAGATATATTTTTCTATTTCGGGATGTAGGTCTTCGCTGTTGAGCGAAGGATGAATATAGCCTTCGGATAGTTGCAAAATAGTGGCAATAGTTTCTATGGCTCCTGCCGCGCCGAGGCAATGTCCTACCATCGACTTGGTGGAGTTGATATAGGGAAAATGGCTTTTGTCATAAAAACTTGCCCAAGTTCCTATTTCATAAGGATCGGCTTTAGTGGCGGTTAGGTGTCCGTTAATGAAATCTATTTCGTTAGGTTGTATTTTCGTTTTTTCTAAGGCTTTTGCAATACAACGTTTAACCGCACCATAATTGGGCATAGTCATTGAACCGTTGTTCACTTGTCCGCCTGTGTTGGCTGCTCCGCCCAAAACTTCGGCATAAATAGGTGCATTGCGCTGAAGGGCAGATTCTAAGGACTCTAAAACCAAAATACCAGCTCCGCTACCGGGAACAAAGCCGCGAGCAGAGGCACTAAGCGGTCGAGAGGCTTTATGCGGTTCGTTGTTGAAGTTTTTGACTAAGGCTTTGAGTGAATCAAATCCTGCCCAAATATAAGGAGAAGGAGATTCGACACCACCGACCAGCATTCGTTTGGCATCGCCCCTGCAAATGATATGGTAACCTTCTAATAGGGCATCGAGTCCACTGGCACAAGCTGTAGATAGGGCATAGCATTTGTTGCCCAATCCTAAAATACCCGATAAGTAGGCTGTACTGCCTGTGTGCATACTTGTTGGTATGCTTTGGCTACCCAATTTTCGCGTTTGTCCTTCATTGACCATTGATACCAAAGGACTGGTAATGTAGTCAATAGCAGACCAAATACTACCCATAATTAGTCCTGTATCCCAATCTGGCTCGGTCATATTTTCCTTGTCAATAATAGGAAGTTGTGCATCTCGCCATGCGGCTAAACCAGCAATGATAGTCATTTTTATAGCATCACAACTTTTTTCAAGCCCATACTGTTCTAAAAGTGGCAAATGCTCTGTTTTGTCTATGTTAGCAACAGCGGCTACATGGCAGTTAAAATTGAGCCGCTCTAATTCGTTTTGAAAAGAAATGGGAGATACTCCGTTTTTAAGATTGCAATTAAATTGGTTGATGTTGGAAGCACCAGGGGCGATGATGCCCATACCTGTAATAACTACTCGAGGTTGCATAAAATTGTATTATTTTAGAAATAAGAATTTGATTTTCATTTGGTCGTGCATCTACTGAATGAACCAAACGACATGAGCAGTATATGTAAACATAGTAACAAAGTTAATGTATTTAAGATATTATCAATTATTGTCTTACCTTTCGCTAAAAAATTAACTCGAAAAAAAGATTCGGGTATTTTGAGGCTACATTTAGCATGAAAGGGTTCTTTTGTACTCGGATGGACAGATTTGCTAATCGACATGTTGTATCGTTGAAGCTCTATTACAACAAAAATAGGTCAAAAGTGACAGTATTTTAGCGTTCTGCGCATTATCTTCACGTATTTGAGGCGTAAAACAGGACTTTGACCTAAGTATTTTAATTTGTTTTTTGCCCATATTTTTTAGCGAAAGTCAAGATTGTGTTTTTTAAAAATAATACAACTGTTTACATCGCCAAAACCAAAACTTGCTTTGGCTAAATAATTTATTTCGGGAAGATATAAAGTGTTATTAGGAATACACTTGGAGATATCGATGGTTTGTTGAATTTTTTCGTGAACGGGATTGGCATTGAGAGAAGGGTGCATAAACCCTTGATGGATTTGCAATACCGCTGCAATGCTTTCGATAGCGCCTGCTGCTCCAAGGCAATGTCCTACCAAGGATTTGGTGGAGTTGATATAGGGAAAATCGGAGCCTGTGCGTCCTAATGCTTCTGCCCAATTGTTGACCTCTACGGGGTCTGCCATGGTGGAGCTAAGGTGTCCGCTAATGGCATCAATTTGGTGGGTTTGTATGTTGCCATCTTGCATTGCTGCTTTGATGCAATGTTGCACGGCTATTGAGTTGGGTGCGGTCATGGAGCCTCCCATGCGTTGTCCGCCACAATTGACTGCTCCGCCTACTATCTCGGCATAGATTTTTGCACCACGTGCCAATGCTGTCTCCAGTTCTTCTAAAATAAGGATACCTGCTCCTGCTCCCGGCACAAAGCCGTTGGCATTGGCGCTCATGGGTTTGGAGCCTGCTGTGGGGTCGGCATTGGAATTGCCGTTCATGACGCGCATCGAGTCGAAGCCGCCCCAAATGTAGGGTGTGTAGGCTTCGGAGCCGCCTGCCAACATGCGGTTGGCTTTGCCGTCGCGAACACGCATATAGGCAGAAATTAGGGCTTCGGTGCCTGTGCTACATGCGCTCGAAATGGTGCTTACTTGGTTGCCCAATGCTAAAATACCTGATACGTAGGCGCTATTGCCACTAACCATGATTTGTTCTATCATGGTACTACCCAAACGTTTGATTTTGCCTGCATCTACTAAAGGCACATTTTTTTGTCCAATGACATCGAGGGCAGCTAATCCTGTGCCTAAGATTAGTCCGGTGTCCCAATTCGGTTCGGGGCTATCAATGTCGGGGACACTGAGTCCTGCGTCTTGCCATGCTTCGATGGCTGCCAAGCAAGCATAGCGAACAACCAAACTTAATGTTTCGATGTTGTAGCTCGGAAGATATGGGGCTAAGGCATTGTTGTCGATGGTTGGAACACCACCAATTTGGCAATTGAAATTGAGGTTTTTGAGTTCTTCAATGAAGCGAATACCCGACTCGCCACGTTGCAATGCTGTATTGAAATTGGCTACACCTGTGCCGTTGGGTGCTACTATGCCCATGCCTGTGACGACAACTCTACGATTCATGCTATTTATATAGGTTTTTTGTTGTTGGAATGATGGGCAAGGCGTTAGCCCGCCTCCAAAAAAATGTTAGGTGGATATTGTTCGAATGGCGAAGCGCGTTAGGGATGCGGAGGGTGGCGTTAGCCAGTGCGGAGAGCAACGCAGCACCAAGCGTAGCGAAGCCCGCAGCAGCCCGCCCGCCAGGGAACGCCCAAAAAATAATTATTTTGATGTTTGCTATGTTTTTCGCTCAACAAATTGGCAGCTAATGGTGCAATTGCAAAGGGGAGTGCCGTTGGTATTGGTCATTTCGGCAGCAACTTTCAGGACGTTGCGCCTGAAGTATTGCTTTTGGGCAGTGACAATAACAGTGGTGTTGGGCAATACGGTTCCCAAAAATTCGGCGTTTTCGATGTGGGTAAAAAGTGGTTGATATTGGTGCATGGCGCTGCCCAAGAGATGGAAACCTAATAGGACTCCGCCAATTTGTGCCATAGTTTCGATGAGAATAACGCCGGGAGTGACAGGGTTGTTTTTGAAATGTCCTTCATAGAAGGTTTCGTCGGTGCGGTAGGTGTATCGCCCTGTGATGTGTTGGTCGGATATTTCGTCGATGTGGTCGACAAACAAAAAAGGACGGCTGTAGGGCAGTGCGTCTAAGAGGTGTTGATACATTTTGGTATTATTTTATCCTACAATTTGTTCGCCACCGTCGACGCGTATGATGGAGCCGTTTATCCAATCGGCTTCGGGGCGACACAAGAGGTATACTACGTTGGCTACATCTTCGGGGGTGGTGAGGCGGTGGAATGGGTTGCGTTGAATGGCGGTGGATTTCATTTGGTCGCTGCCCGGAATAAGGCGCAAAGCAGGTGTGTCGGTTACGCCTGCATTGAGGACGTTGGTGGTTATTTGGTGGGGTGCTAACTCCACTGCCATAGCTCGGACGATGGATTCTAAGGCTGCTTTTGCTGCACCCACAGCGGCATAGCCCAGCCACGCTCGGGTGCCTCCTTCGCTGGTCATTCCCAAAATGCGGGAACGGTTGGCAAAGTGTTGTCCATTGAGGAGCAATTGTGACCAAGTGACCAAACTTGTTGCCATGGCATAGATGGTTTGGTTAAAGTCTTCGTGGGAGAGGGGCTCTTTTTGGTATAATGGGGTGTTGTCGATATCCGCTTCGCTAAGATTTGGGGGAATAGCCAAAGGTTTTAGGTTGCCCAATGCGATGGAATGGAAGAGTAGTTTGACTTTTCCTTCGTTGCCCAAGGCTGTTTGTAGAGCTGCCATGATTTGCTGCTGCCCGTCTTCGGACAGGGCATCGGCATTGATAGCGGCAAATTGGATAGAGTGTTGCCGTATTTGGTCAAATTCGGCGTTGATAGTGGTCATTGCCGCTTTGCGGTCGCGGTGTGCAATAAAGATGTGGTATCCTTCGGAGGCTAATTTTTTGGCGGTAGCTAAACCCATACCGCTGGAGCCACCTAAGATAACTGCCCAAAGTGACGTTTGCATGGATGTTTTTTTGGATAGATGGGAAGATATATAGAAGCGATGAGAAATTTGTTGTGTTAAGAGGTATTTGTAGGTGTGTAACCGTACAGATTTCATGTTTGATGTAATGAAAAATCGTAAATTAGCTCTTCTTTTAACCTTTGGATTATGGTATCAATGGCATTTTGGCTGCTATCTACACCTATCCAGTTGCGTGATAGCAAATCGGCGGCTACAAGGGTTGTACCTGAGCCACAAAAGCAATCTAATACCAAGTCGTTTTTGTTGGTCGATGTTTCAATGATACGTTGTAGTAAACTTAAATTTTTTTCGGTGGGATAGCCTGTTACTTTGACATTTTGGTTATACGCATCTAAATATGCCGTCCAAATATCCTGAACAGGAATACCGTTGCTATTATCAAAATAAACCTTTCGGCGAGGATTACCTGTGGGTGACCAATAAATTTCGCCTTTTTTGTCTAATTCGTCTAATTTTTCAGGTGTATATTGCCAATGTTTGCCTTTGGGAGGCAGCATTCCGCGCCATTCGCCACCTGTTTCGCCGTTGCGGATGCCTGGTGCATGAATGGGTACTTTTTTGTATCGGCGATTAGTTTCTTTCTCTACACAAGGAAATTCTTTGATAATTTTTTCCTGTTCCCAACTATCAAAAGGTCTGTTCCAAGTGTAGTTGTCTGTTTTGGTATAGAATAAAATATAGTCGCTAATATTTCCATAAGATTTTCGGGTATAATTTTTAGAATTACATTTTTTGCGTGTTATTAGATTTCTAAAATTTTTTGCCCCGAAAACTTCATCCATTAGCATTTTTGTTTCAAAAACAGCATTGCTATCCAAATGAACATAAATAGAACCTGTGGGAGCGAGCAATTCACGCAATAAAATTAAACGTTCACGCAAAAATTCAAAATATGCTGCACCTGTCAGCAAATCAGTGTAGGCATCTTGTTGGGCATGGGTTTGAAAAACGCTTTGGGTGGCATAAGGTGGATCAATGTAAATTAAGTTTACCTTGCCTTTTATTTGCTCATTTTCTAAAAAACTATATAGTGCATTTAAGTTATCACTAAAATACAGTTGTTTTAGTTCGTTTTTCCCTTGCGTAGTGAGTAAAGGATAGGTGGTGATGTAGTCAATTATTTGTTTGTTTAGTAGAATTTCTGCTTCTGCCTTTTTTCCTTCGTATTGTAAATAAACAGTATTGTCAGTGGGCTTGTGTATTTGTAAGCTCACAATATTGTTATTGGATTGCCAAGAATTTATAGGGTTTCCTGTTGCCATTTTTTATGATTTTAGCCAAGTTAAAGTTAAACGGTCAGGTATCATTCGTAGCGTTGTTACCATTATTTTGTCTTGCCAATCTGTGCGGTTTTCTAAGTTGGCATAATCATCCCACATTGACCCTAATAGAAGCCCTGGACCATCATTAACAAAAATGAGTTTCAATTTAGGGTGTTTGCTTTTTGCATAATTAAGTATCTCGTCCGCACAATTAGTATAACCTCCTGTTCGGTCATCTTCTTGCGCACCGCCTCTGTCACCGTCATATCGTGCCAAACCAATCGCTAAAACGCGCTCGCCTTCATAAATTACAAAATCTACAGGACGTTTAGGGTTGGGGTAATCTTCAAAAATTTCTTTCATCAGCACATCTTTACCTGCTCTTTGAGGACCTTTTAAAGTTAGTGTTGGTAGTTGAATTGCTAATAGATTAAACAGTCTTTCTGTAAGGTCGTAGCCTTTCTTACCTCTATCCTTGTATTCCCATAACAAAGCACAAATTACTTCATCGGCTAAAGGTCGGCTTAAAAATGCTCTTTGTACTTCATTGATAGGACGAAAGGACTTGCTAAAACGTTGGCAAATATCTTGTACTTGTGTTTTTTTTTTCAGCATTTCAACAGGTAAATCAGGGCTAACATATTTTCGGAATATGCGTGCTAACTGTATGCGTATCCATTGCTCTTTTAGTTCGCAAACTTGTTCAAATAGATGCGTAGCACTATGAGATTTTTTGAGTAATTGTCCAAATACTACTAATACTGGCGTGTATAACTCAACAGCGTCTTTAAGCACATCGGGATAATACTCGCCTCCTGCAAGTGTTATCCAGTTATGTGCTTCTGACTTGTAATCTGCGAAATAGATTTTTCGATTTACCATCTGCCAAAACTGCTTTTTATGATTTTTTGTTGAACCTTGTATTTTTAATGCTAAACAACTCAAGTCCGCTGCAAAAGTAAGGTGTTTTTCCCAAAAAAAGCACAATAAGTCGCCAAAATAACGGAATTAATTAACTTGTTTCGCCTATTAACGCATAATTGTCACGTTTCCTTGTCCTTTAATAGTGCGTCCGCTGACGAGTGTGGCTGAAAAAATATAGGCATAACTGTCTATTTCTTGTTGCACACCTTTATAGGTGCCGTCCCATCCAGCTTGTGGGTCGGTGGTTTCGAATACCAATTCTCCCCAACGGTTATATATCCGTAAATCCATGACCGATATGCCTGCTCTGCCTTCGACATATAATATATCGTTCAATTGGTCATTATTGGGTGAAAAAACATTGGGAATACCTGTATAGATTCGTGGTATAACGGTCACAATTTGACAAGTGTCATCATCACAATGTTGCTCGTTCATAGCCGTTAGACAAACAGTATAAGTGCCTGCTATGGTATAGGTGTGTTGTGGATTGGTGTCAGTGGAGGTGGTGCCATCACCAAAGTTCCAGAGATAACTTGTGGCATTGGTGCTTAAGTTGGTGAAATCGACAGGGTCGGTGGCTTCGATGGTGTCGGTGTTCATCGAAAAGTCGGCATGAGCAAATACATAAACTTCTATAGTTGCTGTGGAAATATCGACAATATTGCAAGTAGTAGAATCTATGGCGTTGAGGGTGATAGTATAACTGCCTGAATTGGTGTATTGATGGCTTACATTGGTGCCTGTGGCGGTAGTGCCATCGCCCAAATCCCAAAGATAAATGGTAGCATTGCCGGTGGCGGTCATACTCACGTCCAAAGGCGGACAACCACTATCGGGCGTGACGCTCAAAGTGGCATCTACCAAGGGCGGTGGTAGGATAGTGAGGCTACGTTGCATGGTATCGGGGTCGGCACAGGGCGAGTCAACAATCAAAGTCACGTTGTAGGTGCCAGGAGCAGGATATAGATGTGTTGGTGTGGCATTTGTGCCAATATCGCTTGTTCCGTCACCAAAAAACCAACTGTAATCGAGTCCATCACCTGATGTGCTACTAAAAGCTACCAAAGGTGGGTCACAGATATTGGGAAGTGTTTCGGTGAATTGGGCGGTCACAATAGTATCTAAGGCAATGACCAACAAAGTAGCAGTATCTGTCAGGTTGCAACTATTGGGATTATTGGCAATTAAACTAATAGTATAGGAGCCTGGTGTGGGATAAGTGACAGTGGGATTAGGTTCGGTACTTGTTTGTCCATTGCCAAAATTCCATATATAATCAGTTGTATTAACACTTTGGTTGTTCAAAGTGACAGTATAGGGAATGCAACCGCGTGTTGTATCGACAACAAAACCTGCATTGACGCTGGGTAGAATCGTAAAACTTTGGGTGACGGTATCGGTAGCGGGACAGCCGACAACGGTACTATTAATGATGTGTGTAATGGTATAGTCCCCAACGCTGGGCAGGGTGTGAAAACCTGCTACATCGTTGGTAGTAAAACCATCACTGTATATCCAAATATGTGCGTTAGTTGGCTCAACAGGATTGGCAGAAACATTGAGGTTAAAACAATCTATGTTAAGCGTAAAATCGGCGCTAAAGGATAGTGGGTCTACGACACTAATGGTGGTATAGGTGGTGTCGGCGATGTTGCAAGTTTCCAAATTGCGGGCAATCAACATAACTTCGTAGTTACCTGTTTCGGTGTATGTGACAGTAGGAGATGTTTCGGTGGTGGTGGTGCCGTTGCCCAAATCCCAAAAATACTCGACAGCGTTGCTGCTGGCATTGTTGAATTGTACTGTGAATGGTGCGCAGCCAGTAGTGGCAGGATTGGCATAGAGGGCAGCGAAAGTGGGAGCAATGTCAAAGTCAAATTTTACGGCTGCCAAATTGCAGTTGTTAGAATTGTTGGTTTGTGACCATGCGCTGCTGGTGGTAGGCATTTGGCTTTGACCACCACAACCACCGCAAATAGCTTGGTATACAATACCTTGTTTATCGAAACGGCTCGTACCACCGTCCACGTGTTCGTCTATTCCGCTTCCGCCAAAAAAAGTGGCATATACTAATTCATCAGCATTTTCATCCAACGCCATGAGATAGAAATCGCTGCCATCGGTGCTAGCCTGAAACGCATCAGAGGTAGTGGGCATTCCCAAAGTTGTAGAACCTTGTACGGTCGAATTGACCGCTCCACCCCAACCACTCACATAAATACGGTTGCAAATATCTACCAAAAAAGCGCTGGGTGTGATATTTGGGTGACCATTGCCATTGCCTATTGTGGTTGACCAAATGCTATTAGTGAGGTCATTATTAAATTTTTGTATATATAATCCACTATTGGCATTACTATAGACATTGGGCGAAATAGGGTAATCGCCTTCTGTTTGACCAACTGTTAATACAAAATCTTCATCATCTAAATCCAAAAAATATGATTGGTCATACTCATTAGTACCTAATAAAGTGGCTCGTTCCATGCTTGTGAGAGTGTTATTGTAGCGAGCAATAAAACCATCCGAAATACCTCCATTATAACTATTGTCATACGTTCCTGCGGTGGTGGGGAAGTTGCTACTGTGCGTTCCGCCACATACAAATACCTTACCCGAACCATCAATTTTGATAGAATAGGCTGCATCGTCTTCACTGCCTCCCAAATAGGTTGCAGCTAATAAGGTTGTCAAATCAGAATTGAATTTGGCTACATAAGCCTCTTGGTCGCCGCTTAGGGTGCTTTGCGCTGCGCTTGGTGTAATAGGCATATTGTTGGAACGTGTGCAGGTAGCAACATAGATATTGCCCGAACTATCTAAAAACACTTCACCACGCGAATCATCGGCATAATTTATCCGCAAATTGGATTGGTTGAGTCCATCATTTTTAGTGCCACCCAAAAAAGTAGAACCAACCAAAGTAGAACCATTAGCACTAAAACGGGTCAAAACAATATCACAACCATCTTCTAAATTTACGTAACCGTCGACATCGGTACTGGTGCCGCCATTGAAGGACGTATCGAAACAACCTGTTTTGATAGGATAATTGCTAGACCCTGTTGTGCCGAGCATAATTAATTCACTATTCACGGGGTCAACAATAAGACTATGCGGGAATTCGGAGCTATTACTACCACCCAAATAGGTGGAATACAACAAATTAGAGCCGTTGCTACTAAATTTGGCAATACTAATATCCATACCTATCTCAAAAATTCCCGACGGGCCATTGAAAGACGCATCAAAAGCTCCAGTGGTGGTGGGATAGCCAATGTCAAACACAATGCCTCCTGCATAGAGGTTGCCTGCACTGTCGTAGGTGGCAGTAAAGCCCCAATTGTCAGCAAAAGAACCGGTGAAAGAAGCAAAAATAAGTGTAGGGTCTATGATAAGTTCATACTTTGGGTTATAAGCTTTCGGAAATTGAAACGAAACAGTATTATTTTGGACAACAAAACGACAAGGAACCTGCACCATTTGTTGGTCGATATATTGGTAAGCAATAGGAGCTTTTTCAATAATTTTTTGTATAGAAGTAGTAATCATCAAATCGCCATTGGCTTGCAAACTTACCTGCGCACCTTCATACTGCAATTGGATAAGTTGTGGTGAGGCTTGCGGTTTGACAATAAGGTCATATTTGGGTGACAAATCGCTGCCCGATACCCGCATATCTATGCCCTGATATAAATTATGGTAGCGCACTTCGGCAAACAGTTGGACGTTGCCTGCCCAATGTTGAGGGTTATTACCAATGAAATAGTTGTTATAGGTGGCAGAAGGACAAGATGAGGTTAGGCGAGTGGTGGGTAAGGCTCCCAAAAAATTCATGCGAAAGGCATGAACACCAAAACGACGGTCTATGCAGTTGGATTCAGTATGACAATGACGTGCTTCTTCCAATGCCTCGCTATCCACTAAAAGATAGGTAAAACGATTTTTTTCGAGAAACAAACGAGCAGCAGGCAAAGTGAGGCGATACTGCACATTGTCGTGCCATTGTCCTTTATTTTCTTCAAAATAAAGGGTGTTAGTGCGATTGAGATAGGCAGCGGTGTTATCATCTGCCAACAACTGCATGCCAACAATACTTATTAATAAGCAGCAAAAAATACTTTTCATGGCTACGGAAGGTGTTTTTTGGGTGAAAATAGGTTATTTTTTGTATATAGACGTAAAAACGTGTGGTATGGTTGCTTTATTGTTATTATGGTGAGCAAATTTATGCGCAGAAATCTTGCAAAGATACGAAAAAATAGAATACGGAACAAATGTCATTCCGACATCTGTTCCGTATTGCCTAAATCTCAATAGATTTATCCTTACTTCACGACCACCAAAGGTTTGCTAAGACTATAACCATCTACGGTGAGGCTGTAGAGGTAGTTGCCTGCGGGCAAGTTTTCGGTATTGATTTGCAATTGGTGACCGCCTTGATTCAATTGACCCAAATTTTTGGCATGTACAACTCTTCCTGCCATATCGGTCAAAGTGAATTGTACGGTAGCTGTTTGGGGTAAGTTGAATTGCAACATAGCACCATTGTTAGCAGGATTAGGATAGAGGTTCAATAAACTGAAAGTGGGCGTTGTATTGGGCATAATGCCATCTGCTATAGCCGACTTAACAATAGCCCGAATATAGAAATCGGCTACTTCGCTTTCGCGGTATTGAGCATACGTACTAGATAGAATTTCGTAGGTTTGGCGCGAAAAAGGTGGATTTACATCGGTCATCAAAGAAATACCTGTGTTTTCCATCAACCAAGATACGAACACGCCACCATCTGTAATGGTAATAGGCGAATCAAAAGTGATGCGATTCCACACGCCGCTGGGAATTTCATTGGCATTTATATTTTTTTCGCTCAATATTTCGTCAGGCATTTTATCTTCGTCGGCTTTCACTACTTGAGTTTTGAAACCCGCTGTGATGCTTGTAGCTCCAGCACCGGGTTGACAAGCAAATTCGGCTGCAATAAGTTGCACAGGATAGAAAGGCGGTCGGAAATAAACGGCTGCGCCATCGCTATAGTTTTCTGCTCCTTGCCAAGACACTACATTCACTCCACCGGGAATTGGGTCGATAGGCGTGTAATCCAAATAAATTTCGCCATTGTTCAACGAATCTACTACTACAATTTCGGTGATATTGACATTGTTACCGGGATTAATGTCGGAGTTATTACTTGTTTCTACTTGGAAAGTATAGTTGCCTTCCAAAGCCGGAAAATCGCTCCAAACAGTCACCGATTGGCTTTGTCCTTGTGCCAAATTGGGTAAATTGGCTGTTTGTGGAGTACCAAAAATATCACCATTTTCGTTGATGATAGTGGTTGTTATATTGATAGGAGTAGTAATATCTACGCTACCTGAATTGTTGACCATTGTGGTTAAATTGGTCACTAAGCCTTGCATGGCAAAGAAACCTCCATTGTCGGCATTTTGGTTGTAAGCGGGGCGCACATCAATTACATCTATCAAAG
Organism: Chitinophagales bacterium; assembly: GCA_016787295.1. Taxonomy (GTDB): domain Bacteria; phylum Bacteroidota; class Bacteroidia; order Chitinophagales; family UBA2359; genus JAEUUX01. The sequence goes on along the minus strand of JAEUUX010000164.1, from coordinate 58,609 downwards.
GTACGCTGGGTGCAAAGAAACGTACACAACTATTAGAAGTAGGAATAGCTGCCGAGCTAATCATGGTACCAATACCACCTGTTGGATTTTCGATACCTACCACTACGGGATTGGCTTGAGTTTGGTATTCTGTAGCTACTTCGGTTGCCATATTAGCATAATTAAATGTAATAGTAGAGTCGGCTGCCGATAAGATGATTTGGAAATTATTACTACCTATAATATCTAAACCTGTGGTATTGTTGGTCCAGAAAGGTGCATTGATAAACGAGACAATAAAACGGTCATTCAATTGGTCGTGGTAGGTATAGACTTGTCCTGGATTACCTATACCTGAAAAATTGAGGTCGGAGAGCAATGGAGCAATAAAGTTTTCGTTGCCATCGATGAGCGGAATGAGTGGAAAACCTGTTTGCACCGAAGCAATACTCACATTGGGTTCAAAAGCAATGTAGCCATTTGAGCCTATCCAAATTTTGTCGATGGTTGTCCAATAGTACTGAAAATCCATGCCCATATTGATAGGTCCTACCACGTTGTCGTCGGCTAAACCTGTAACAAGTGTTCCCATTTTAGTAATATCTACCCAGTCGCAAGTAAGCAAGCCATCAGAACTTTCCCATGTATAACCATAGTCGTCGGGACCACCACCTGTGCCTTGTATATTGGCATAACTAACAAATTTTTGTTTTGTTTCAGTTCCACCATCGGTCGTAGTTCGCATACGGATAGACAAGATGGGTTGAGCTTCTGAGGCGCTCCACCATTCATATAATTCGTCATGCAAAATAAAAGTACCACCACCGTCGTTAACATGGATAGTACTGTGAATACGCAACACGTTTTGGAAGTTGCCATTGGGTAGTGTCAATAAACCATACGCATCTGCGGTTACTTCGGTAGTAATATCCCCTGTGATAGTGGCATATTGGCGTGTGGCATCGTCCGTAAAATTATCGCCATACGTAAAAGGAAACTGCATAATAGTTTGTGGATTGGTATAGTTTACTACTACATTGCCTCCTGTGGAAACCTGCACAAAACCCATTAAATCAGATTGTGCATTACTGACATTGTAGAAGGTAGCAGAGCCATCACCAAATTCCTCTGCCAAATTGGCACCCGGAAAATTGCCTGCAAAAAGTGTGGCAGAAGGCAAGACATATGTTCCTGAAGTAAAACCCGTAGCCACATCAAGGTTGCTGAAATCCCAACTGACATCGGCACCTGCTACTCCGGGTTGTACGTTAGCGGTGTCGCAACTCATCCTATTAAAAAGGTCATCAACTTGTGGAAAATTGACATCGCGCGTAAGGGTTGGTTGCGCGACAAGTGGGTGGTTAGCCAGCCAGATACATGCAAAAGCTATGTTCGCCAGCAAAAAAGTAATTTTTTTGTTCATGGTATCGATTTTTGTTAAGTAACGTTTTATGCGTGGCAAAGGTAGTTAAAATTGAGCTAAAAACAAAAACTAAAGGCTTAAAACTACCAAAAAGCCCTTTGAGCAGCCCTCCAAAGCACCATTAACATTTTCTTCGATGATTTTAACACTTCATTAACAGCACTTTGCAAGTGTTTTGTTGTATCTTTGCCCTATACACAAATCGGCGAATGAATACGCCTTATTTTTTCACCAATAATTTTGCTCCAATCTATGAAATCTACTATTTTTTCACTGTTTTATGCACTATTTATAGTGTTGTTCACCGGGTCTTGTCATCACACGGGCAGACAGGACATGCAAAGTTCTAACACACATCTCTTCAAAGAGGTGGCGGTTAGTGTTGAGGCTGCTATGTCCGAACCTGTTCCTAATGGAGAAAATCCATCTCCACCGGCGGACGAGGAAATGAATACGGAGGCATACAACAGCATTCAGGAAAACCCCTTTGTTTCGCCACAAAGCCAAGCACTTTCTACTTTTTCTATCGATGTAGACCGTGCAAGTTATGCCAATATCCGCCGTTTTATCAACGACAAACAAATGCCACCCGAAGGCAGTGTGCGCATAGAGGAAATGGTCAATTATTTTAATTATGACTATCCCACTCCTACCACAGAACACCCTTTTGGCATTTATACAGAACTGACCAAATGCCCTTGGACAACCGACCACCAATTATTGCGCATCGGGATTCAGGGCAAAAAGATAGCTAATTCTCAATTACCACCCAATAATTTGGTATTTCTTATCGATGTATCTGGCTCGATGGACGAACCTAATAAATTGCCATTGGTGAAACAAGCCTTGCGTTTGCTGGTTGACCAAATGCGCCCTCAAGACCACATTGCTATTGTGGTGTATGCAGGAGCAGCAGGTTTGGCATTGCCCCCCACATCAGGCAGCAATAAATCTGCCATTATGGAAGCCATTAGCAATTTGTATGCAGGTGGTTCGACAGCTGGTGGTGAGGGTCTGGAATTAGCCTACCAAATAGCGGAGCAAAATTTTCAAAAAAATGGCAACAACCGAATCATTTTGGCAACCGATGGCGATTTCAACGTGGGTGTTTCGTCCGACGCTGCAATGGAAAACCTAATTAGCAGCAAAAGAAAATCGGGTGTCTATTTGAGTTGTTTGGGATTTGGAGATGGCAACTATAAAGACTCCAAAATGGAAACTTTAGCCGACAAAGGCAATGGTAATTATTCTTATATTGACAGTGAAATAGAGGCTAAAAAAGTATTGTTGCAAGAAATGGGTAGCACTTTGTTGACCATTGCCAAAGATGTGAAAATACAAGTCGAATTTAATCCAAATTTGGTGCAAGCTTATCGTTTGATTGGCTACGAAAATCGTTTATTAGCCGCCGAAGATTTTGAAGATGACACCAAAGACGCAGGCGAACTCGGTGCAGGACACACTGTTACGGCACTTTACGAAATCATTCCGACGGGCGTTTCTACCAACTTGGTGCGCAAAAGCCCCACACTAAAATATCAAAGTTCGTCGACCAACGTCAACAATTCCGACGAATTGTGTACTATCAAGTTCCGCTACAAACGTCCCGCAAGTGAGCAAAGTGTAGAAATTGTTCAGACACAAGCACCTCAAGTAGTAGCGCTCGAACAAGCCTCCGAAAACACACGTTTTGCAAGTGCTGTTGCGCTAACAGGCATGTTGTTGCGTCATTCCAATTTCAAAGGCAAAGGTAGTTATGACATGGCACAACAGTTAGCAACCCAAGCCAAAGGCAATGATGCAGAGGGATACCGCAAAGAGTTTATCGACTTGATTGGTCAAGCAAAAACCTTGGATTCCGCAGCTAAATAACCCTCTATTCTTCTTTTTTTAGGGAGTATGCCGGAATTTAGATTTAAAAATCACATAAAAAACCCCCAATTCCTTACTTTCAGAAAAAAGTTAAGGAGTTGGGGGACTCAACATATAGCAAATGATAATTGCTTAACGCGAACGCGTAGGCACTACATCAGAAGTTAAATAAGCGGTTTTAGCTTCTTTGCTCACCACCACATATACACGCATAGAGGTATTCAAAAATTGTTGAATAGTATCGAACATATCTAAGCTGTAGGACATGTTTACGGAGCCTTTGTCGTCAAGTGTTTTTTTGTCTTTCAAAGCTTTGGCATTGCTGTCGTAAAAATTGATTTTACCCAATTTTTCGGCTTTGTCTGTATACAAAACAATAGACAATCGAGGTGCTTCTGCATCGGTGGCAGGTGCTAAAAAGTCGGTTTTGAAACCTGTAACAGTTATTTTTTGTTCATCTTTTACCAATTGCACATCACTTACACCGTTTACTGCTGCCGCACGCGACGCACGAACATCGTTCATTTTGGCTGTAGCTGCATCGGCTTTGCTGGAGGGCATACCTGATTGTTTCAATTTTTCGTTCAATGCCTCTCTTGTTTTGTCTGATACGGCAGGTTTGGCAGAAGGGTTTGGCAGGGTTGTTGGAGCTTTTTTGTCACCCGTTTGGGCATTAAGTTGTTGGGTACCGAGGGAACTTGCCACAACAAACAAAGCTATCAAAAAACTTTTGAATTGCATGATAAATGCTTATTTTTTTAGATTGTAGAATATGGTTAAAAAACGACTGCAAAGGTACAAAAGTTTTTTCACTCCAAAAGTTAATTATGTTAAAAATGTTTATAATTCTTGAAAATGAGCAGTTTATTGGCTTTAAATAACACCAAATACGGATAATTTTGGGTCATTGTGTTATGTTAAATACTAAAAAGTCGTACCTTTGTGCAAATTCTTTAGAATTTTTTGTTTTCTTGTTATTTCCATTATCAATACAAATAATTCTCCATAAACCCTTTTGTGCTTTGTTATGGTCTATTGGCTCGACCGAACCGATATTACACAATTTCCTGACCCTTCTTTTGCCAACTCCGATGGTTTACTTGCAGTAGGCGGCAACCTATCCCCCACTACCATTATTGCTGCTTACCAACAAGGTGTCTTTCCTTGGTTTACACGTTATCACTACATACATTGGTTTTCGCCCGACCCGCGCATGGTGTTGTTTCCCAACGACCTGAAAATTAGCAAAAGCATGCGCCCTTATTTCAATCAGCAAAAATTTCGGGTCACTTTCGACACCGATTTCGCAGCGGTTATAGCAGCCTGCGCCACCCAAAAACGTCCCGAACAACAAGGCACGTGGCTCAACAAAACTTTTCAAAAAGCTTACCTACAACTACACCATGAAGGCTACGCACATTCCGTTGAGGTGTGGCAAGACGCAACCTTGGTCGGTGGTTTGTATGGTGTGGCATTGGGAAAATGTTTTTTTGGCGAAAGTATGTTTGCACGTGTGAGCAATGCTTCCAAATTTGGATTCATTAGCTTAGTGCAGTATTTAACACAAAAAAATTATTGGCTCATCGACTGCCAAGTGACAACAGACCATTTGGAATCGATGGGAGCAGTGAATATAGACCGCGAATTGTATTTGCGCCTATTATACAAAAACCAACAAGAAACAACCGAAACGGACAAATGGACAATAGTATAAAGTATTTTTGTCTATTCGCAAAAAAACGAAAAACAGCGAATTCAAGTGTTTGATTTGCTGTTTTTGTGATTCTTATTGACAAAAAATGAGTAGTTACAAAATAATTTTTACCTACCTAACGTTATGCAGTCATTATTTTTATTTTTGTAAATTCTTTATCCGCTTTTTTACAGTACTTTATTGTATCACCCACTTAAAAACTATCACCAATGACTTCTAAACTGATGGGGCAGCAATGGCTTTGCTTCCTACTTTTATTTTTTTCTCATACCATTATAATAGCTCAAGACAAAATTCCGACAGGTTTTATTCCGCCAACAGAGGAACAAGACCAAGTAATGGGCAATTGGCTAAAAAGCTATTTCCATGACCAACCCGAACCGACAGACGAACCATTGTTGGGAGTGGGTAATGCGTCGAGTAGCCGTTTTGATTTGCGCGACTATGCCAAGGTGACACCGGTTAAGATGCAGGGCAATTGTGGGGCTTGTTGGGCATTTGCTGCTATGGCGGCTTTTGAGAGCAGTTATCTTATGCAAGGTGGCAACAACAATATTAATGTATCGGAACAGTATTTCATTGATTGTTCCGATGCAGGTTCGTGCGAAGGTGGTTCGCCACAAGCTGTTTTTCGTTGGTTGAACAACAAAAATGGTATCCCAAGCGAAACAGCTTTGCCTTATTCGGGCAATGAAGCGCGTTGCGACAATCCTGCTGCCTCTTATCAAATGCTACAGTGGGATTATGTGGCTACCGAACGCCGCTGGAACATTATTCCGAGTACTGCCGCCATTAAAAAAGCCATCACCACACACGGAGCGGTCGTTTCATCGATGTATGCAAGCCGCGATTTCTATGCTTTTCGCGGAGGCAGGGTGTTTTTGGAACGAAACAATGTTATGCCCAATCATGCAGTTGTCATTATTGGCTGGGACGATAGCAAACAAGCATGGTTAGTCAAAAACTCATGGGGAACGTGGTGGGGCGACAATGGTTATGCATACATAGAATACAAAAGCTGTCAGATTGGCATGAGTGCAATGTGGGTCGATGCCAAAGTAAGTGGCGCGTCTCCCAAACCACCTAACTCGCAACCACCCGCACCCAAGCCAACACCTGTGGCAAGTAATGTGCAGATAAAAGTCATGGATATTTTGGGCGATGAACAAATTAACGAGACTGTTTTGATAGAAATCAATGGCGAACAAAAACGATTCAACCTCAACCAAAACCAACAACGCATAACCGCCGTGTGGAATCTACCCACAGAAGGCTGGTATAACTACGAAATTCACTATTGCCGAAGCACCTATCGCGGCTGGGAAACATGGTTTGGTGATTGGAACTATGTGGTCAATTGCAATGGTAGCGGACGTATATATGCACAACCAGACAAAACTTTTACACTTGCCACCAAAAAAAGTGGCGAATGTCCTGTCTTTTTGGCAGAATAGCTATAGTGTTCCATTTTGACTAAATAGTCCGATAATAATACATTGATTTTTTGGGCGTTTCCCTGCGGGTCGGGCTGCTACGGGCTTCGCTGCCGCTACGGTGCTTCGCAAGCTACGCACTGGCTAACGCCACCCTCCGTATCCCTAACGCGCTTCGCCATTCGAACAAATATATCCTTATTTTTTATAGCAAAAACAGCTTTTTTCCGACAAAATAGTTAAAATGAAACAATAGTAGGATTTATTTGGCAGTCATATAACTTTCGTAGGGCAGGCGCGAGGCAATAGACCGAGCCAAAGTGAGTTCGTCAACATATTCCAATTCGTTGCCGAAAGCCACGCCGCGCGCGATACTTGTAATTTTTATGGATTGATTAAACTCTTGTAATTTGCGAGAAATATAGAAAATGGTCGTGTCGCCCTCCATTGTGGGACTAATTGCCATAATAATTTCTTTGACCGTGCCTTGCTTCACTTTTTCTAACAAACTATCTATGCGCAATTGTTCGGGACCAATGCCATCTATGGGCGAAATAACACCACCCAAGACATGAAACACACCGCGATACTGTTCTGTATTTTCTATGGCAATAACATCGCGCAGGTTTTCGACAACACAAACTGTGCTGTGGTCACGCAAAGCATTGCTACAAATACCACACAAATCTCCATCAGCAATATTGTGACAATTGTCGCAAAACCGAATATCGCTGCGCATACGACTAACGGCAGTAGTGAAATTTTGGGTATTGTCGGCAGGTTGGGAGAGGAGGTAGAGCGCCAAACGAAGTGCTGTCTTTTTGCCAATACCGGGCAACTTAGCAAATTCATTAACAGCATCTTCTACTAATTTAGAGGGAAAATTCATGTTGGGATAGATAGGTTTTTTTCAGGTATTTTTTGTATTGCGAGCCAGTGAGGGTATTTGTTTAGCGCTTATTCAAAAAGAATTGTTTTACTAATGCGCCACATTCTTCGGCTAAAATGCCGCGTGTTACCATCGTTTTGGGGTGCAAAGCAGCAGGTGCAAGAACTGAAAAGCCACGTTTGGGGTCGCTGGCTCCAAAAATTAGTTCACCTAACTGCGCCCAAAAAGCGGCACCGCTACACATAACGCAAGGCTCAAGTGTGACATACAACTTGCAGTTGGGTAGGTATTTGGCTCCGATATGTTGTGTGGCTGCGGTAATTGCCAAAATTTCGGCATGAGCCGTTACATCTTGCAAAAGTTCGGTTTGGTTGTGGGCTTTTGCAACAATGGTATCGCCACACACCACCACCGCACCAATTGGCACTTCGTTGTTTTGAAAAGCTATTTGCGCTTGCTGTAGGGCTTGGCGCATAAAGTATTCGTGCGTAAACATGGATATGATTAGATAAATGGTATTTTTTGTGATTATGGCAAAATGTGGTAAATTTCTACCCATGTTGCATAGAAATATGAAAAAATGCGGCTTTACTATTTAGCGGAGCATTATTTTACCAACCAACACTCGTTTATTTTATATCACAAAATCGATTGGCACATTATTTTCTACATTTTTGTTTCTGATGCGCACCTCCGATTTGTGGTATACCATCGAATAAGGCTGTACACTTTCGGTAAGCCACACGTTGCCGCCGATGATGCTACTATGCCCCACCACCGTATTGCCCCCCAAAATGGTGCTTCCCGAATAAATAATCACATTGTCCTCAATAGTTGGGTGTCGTTTGGTTTGGGCATAATCTTTTTGCACACTCAAAGCTCCCAAAGTCACACCTTGATAGATTTTAACTTGTTTGCCAATGTGTGTTGTTTCGCCAATAACCACACCTGTACCATGGTCAATAAAAAAAGCCTCGCCAATGCTGGCTCCGGGGTGAATATCTATACCTGTTTTGCTGTGAGCATGTTCCGAGAAAAGGCGCGGAATGATAGGCACATCAAGCAACACCAATTCGTGTGCCAACCGATAAACAGCAATGGCATAAAACCCCGGATATGCCAAAATGACCTCCGCCAAAGAATAGGCAGCAGGGTCAAAGGCAAGAATAGTTTGGGCATCGAGTTGTAGTTTATTATATACCAATGGCAGTGTATTGAAATACTGTTCCACAATAAAGGTAGCAGTCGGCTGCCGTAATATTGGCTCTATGGGAAGCAAAATATCTGCCAGCTGTGCTTGTAGGTTGTAGAGCTGCACCGAAAGTTGGCGCTGGTGGCAGGCTTTGTCTGCCGATATGGGAAACAAAAAAGCAATTAATTGATCGATAAAATGCTGTGCTTTTTCTTTTGAGGGCAAATTAATTAAACTCTTTTGTTGGTCTGCCAAATCAAACAACCAATTGTTGAGGTAATTATTTATCATTTTTGTACATTTTTTTGAGGTAATCCGATGAAAAAGTATAGTGTTTATTTCATGCTATCATACCACCGCCAAAGATAGCGACATGCCAAAGTACGGTGCGGTTGCCAAACAGCAGCGATTTCGTGCAGACGCTGTAGCTGTGCTTTACCTGTCTCTTCCACCTCATATAGGCGAATCATGGCATTGCGTATCCCCAAATCTAATATAGGAAATACATCGGGACGTTGCAAAGTAAATATCAACAACATTTCAACAGTCCAGCGTCCTACACCCTTGATTTGGGTCAAATATTGCACCAATTCTTCGTCTGATAGACTGTTAATGTAATCGAAATGTAGGTTTTGTTCCAAAGAAAAAGCAGCTATGTTCTTGACATAATTTGCTTTTTGATTCGACAAACCCACTGTTCGCAACATTTCTATGGGCATTTGCGCCAATGTCGTTGCTTCGGGATATTGTTCATTAAACAGACCAACAAAACGAGCATAGATGACTTCTGCCACTTTGCCCGATAATTGTTGAAAAACAATAGCTCTGAGCAAAGAACCATAAATATCTGTACCTATTTCGCCGATTTCGAGGGGTTTTACTTGTGTTATGGCTTGCTGTAGGCGTGGGTCGGTCGCAAAAAGGTGATGGTGGTGCATATATAGTACAATTTGGAATAGATTTGGTCTAAAAATTATGATAAAGGTGTTCAGGCTTGGTGAAATAGAAAACTTTTAGCAAAAGTAGGTATATGCCTAATTTTTAACAAACTTTTGGTCATCTTTTTATGATTTAGTACTATCAAAACGGTAATTCTAAACCCTTCGACGGTTTCAAACTGTCGAAGGGTTTAATGTATTCATTTTGGATTAACTATTGAAAGGTGAGTCTTATCAGAAAAATCGCAGAAAACCAAGATGAAAGCGCTAAATTGTTGAGTTGACTATTTAAAATACCTAAAATCGTGGTTTGCTTCGATGTTCAATAGTGTATGGTATATGAGTTTAATAACATTTTCCACATCGCTTTTATGTACCATTTCTACGGTAGTGTGCATATAGCGCATAGGTAAAGAAATAAGTGCCGAAACAACACCACCACTTGAATAGGCAAAGGCATCAGTGTCGGTGCCTGTGGTGCGGGAGTTGGCTTCACGCTGAAACCTGATTTCCTGCTGATTAGCTGTATCAACAATAAGGTCTAACAATTTATTGTGAACCGAAGGAGCATACGCCAAAACAGGTCCTGAACCCACTTTGAAATCGCCATTTTTTATTTTGTTAATCATAGGCGTATTGGTATCATGCCCCACATCGGTCACTAAGGCGATATTGGGTTTGATGGTTTGTGCTACCATTTCGGCACCATGCAAACCTACTTCCTCTTGTACCGAATTGACAATGTATAAGCCGTATGGAAGGTTTATGTTTTGCTCTTTGAGCAACCGAGCTACTTGGGCTATCATAAAACCTCCGATACGGTTGTCAATAGCCCTACCCAGATAGAAGCGGTCGTTGAGAATCATAAATTTATCCTCATACGTTGCGACGCAGCCGATATGTATGCCCAATTTTTCGACTTCCTCGCGGTTGCTACAGCCGCAATCTAAGAACAAATTATCTACTTTGGGTGTAATTTCTTCTTTGCGAAGGTGCATGGCGGGCCAACCAAAAACAGCTTTCACGGTGCGTCCGTCGCGGGTGTGGATATTGACTCTTTTGGAGGGAGCAATAGCGGCATCGGACGAACCATTACGGATTAAATAAATAAAGCCATCTTCGCTGATATAGTGAACAAACCAAGATATTTCGTCGGCATGGGCTTCTATCACCACTTTGTAGGGGGCAGAGGGATTAATAATGCCGTATGTTGTGCCATAATTGTCTACCCGATATTCGTCGATGTAGGGTCGTAGATAGTCTAACCATGCTTTTTGACCGTTCCATTCAAAACCTGTGGGAGAAGGCGTATTAAGGTAGTTTTCTAAAAACGCCTCTGCTTCGGGTGTAAGGATATTATTTAAAGTTTCCTCCATTATTTTTACAGAATAGTTGTTGACAAAATCGGCTGCAAAGGTAAGCAAAAAATATAGGAATGAGCATTTTTTTAGTTATATTTTGCCACAAACGCCCCAATATCTTTAAATTTTGTCTACTTTTGCCCTTCAAAAGCTGTCTTAACAAAAATGTTTGACCAATAGCAAAGCTACTGTTTTTTATTCGAGTCATAAAAATAAACAAACAGTAACGAACCAACACCTCAATATGTCACAAACTACTTATTTAGACGAACTAAATTCTGTGCAGCGCGCAGCTGTCGAACAAACCGAAGGTGCTGTGATGATAGTAGCAGGACCAGGGTCGGGCAAAACGCGCGTACTCATCTACCGCATTGCACACCTCATCAATACAGTTGCCAAACCTTACCAAATTCTGGCGCTGACTTTTACAAACAAAGCCGCGCGCGAAATGCAACAGCGTATCGCCACCATTATTCCAGACCCAGCACTGACAACTCAGTTGTGGATGGGGACTTTTCATGCCATTTTTGCCCGCATTTTGCGTATCGAAGCCGAAAAAATTGGTTTTCCGACCAACTTTTCGATTTATGATGCCGAAGATGCCAAAAGTATGATTGAAACCATTATCAAAGAACTACAGCTACCAACGGATAAATACAAAACCAATGTGGTGAGTAACCGTATTTCGCAAGCCAAAAATAACTTACTCACCCCACAAGCCTATAGCCAACATTTGGAGGTACGAGGCAACGACGAGGCGGCAGGTTTGGGCAAAATAGCTGATATATATCGCATATATGCTCAACGTTGTTTGCAGGCAGCAGCCATGGATTTTGATGATTTGTTGCTTAAAACTTATATTCTTTTGGCAAAAAATGCCGATGTTTTGGCAAAGTATCAACAAAAATTCAAATATCTGCTTATCGACGAATTTCAAGACACCAATCCCGCACAATATGCTATTGTTAAACTATTGGCACAACAACACCGCAATATTTGCATTGTGGGCGACGATGCACAGAGTATCTACGCTTTTCGTGGAGCAACTATCCAAAATATCTTGAATTTTGAGCGTGATTATCCCGAAATGAAAACCTTTAAATTGGAGCAAAATTATCGTTCTACGCAACACATTGTGCAAATAGCTAATGAGGTAATTGCTGCTAATTCCAACCAAATAGCCAAACAAATTTGGACATCAAACGAAACAGGCAACAAAACGCGCTTGCTCATCACTTCGTCCGACATAGAAGAAGCTAAGTTGGTGGCAGACCTTATTTTTGAGGAACGCTTGCGCAACCACTACCCAAACGACAACTTTGCTATTTTGTATCGCACCAATTCGCAGTCGCGCTTGTTCGAAGAAGCTTTGCGCCGCCGCAACATCCCTTATCGCGTCTATGGTGGCATGTCTTTTTATCAACGAAAAGAGGTGAAAGACATTATGGCATATTTGCGCCTGATTGTGAACCCCAACGACGAGGAAGCCCTGCGCCGAATCATCAACTACCCGACGCGCGGCATTGGCAAAACAACCACCGACAAATTAGCGGCTACCGCCCGCACTTCGAGCTGTAGTTTGTGGGAAGTGGTGGCGAATGTGAAACAAACAAGCCTCACCACCAACACCAAAGAGGCAGTATATAGTTTCTACAAAATGATGCGCTTGTTTAGCGACCACGCCCAGCAAATAGATGCCTACGAAACGGCGCGCTATGTCGCCAAACAAACAGGTTTGTTGCAGGAGTTGCACAACGATAAAACGGTGGAAGGAATTAGCCGCTACGAAAACGTGATGGAGTTGTTGGCTTCTATCAAAGATTTTGTCGATATCCGAAAAGAATTGGCTACTGCCGATTTGGACAATAGCTTGGGAGCTTATTTGCAGGAAGTTTCGCTGCTGACCGATGCCGACCGCAGCGAAAACGATACGCCCGCTGTTCGCCTGACCACCATTCACAACGCCAAAGGTTTGGAGTTTGTGTGTGTTTTTGTGGTGGGTTTGGAGGAAAAGTTGTTTCCGTCCGAAATGGCAGCCCGTAGCGAACAAGAGATAGAAGAAGAGCGACGGTTGTTTTATGTGGCAGTGACCCGCGCCGAAAAAATGTTGACGCTTTCCTTTGCCAGCGCCCGCAACCGCTTTGGCAGCATACAGGATAGCGTACCGAGCCGTTTTTTGGGCGAAATCAAACAACAATACTTGGACATTAGAGGCGGAAAACCAACTACTGTTCACCAATTTGCTACCACCAAAAACCTCGTTGCTACCGACACAGGCAATAGCATTAGGCAAAATATTGCTGCTACACAAAAACTGCATAGCAACAACAATAACAACACCATCATTACACCACCACCCAATTTTCAACCCTCCAACTTGTCAAAATTAACAGAAGGTATGACAGTCATTCATCAACGGTTTGGGCGCGGCGCGGTGGAGGCTATAGATGGGCGCGGCGATAAGCGTGTTGCGACTATTATCTTCGATGTGTTGGGCGAAAAACGCATTATGCTGGAGTTTTCTAAGTTAATGATTTTGGAGTAATTGGACAATCAGCATGATTTTCTAATGTAACACCCACGATAGTATTGTATATCTCAAAACCAACAACATGATTAAACGAATACAGTTACAAAATTTTAAATCTTTACAGGAAGTGGACATCGAGTTGCGTCCGCTTAATATCTTGATGGGACTAAATAGTTCTGGTAAAAGTTCCTTATTGCAAGCCTTATTGTTACTTTATCAAAGCTCCGAAATCAATGAAGGGCGCTTATTGTTGCGCGGTGCTACACAAGAATTATTTAATGCTGGTATAGCCGAAGACGTGTATTATCGCCATGCTACCAACAATCGAATTGGCATTACCCTTCACTATGCCGAAGTTGAACAGGTTTTGTCTTGGCAGTTTGCCTATCAGCCGCAACACGACAACCGCAACGATTATTTACAAGCTCGCGAAACATATACCACCGAATTGCTTAACCAAACAATATATAGCCAACGTTTGCACTACCTGCAAGCCGAACGTGTGGGGGCCAAAGACGGTTATCCTGCTTCCAACTATAATGTATTGATCAAAAAGACGTTGGGAATAACAGGAGAACATACTCCATATTACCTTAATCAATTTGGAAATACTGTTGTACGAAATACTTTTGTACAACACCCACAAGCAGCAAGCCGACGACTTATTCATCAAACCATAGCTTGGCTCAACGAAATATCACCCAATGTTGGAATTGTGACGAGTCTCAATGAAAATAGAGAGACTGTCGAGTTGCGTTTCAAATATGGCGATGACAGCTACAAACCCAAAAACGTGGGTTTTGGGTTGTCATACGCCTTACCTGTCATTGTTGCGTTGCTAAATGCCCAGCCTAACCAATTATTATTGATAGAAAATCCTGAGTCACATATCCACCCCAAAGGACAAGCAGCTATGGGGCGTTTGTTGGCTTTGGCTGAGAAAAGCGGAGCGCAACTAATCATCGAAACCCATAGCGACCATATTATAAATGGTATTAGGGTAGCTGTTAGACAACAGGAGGTGGAACCAGAAAAAATAGCGATATTTTTCCACGAACAAAATAACCCTCCATCATCCAATACCCAAATCTCACCCATTCATGTGGATATAAATGGACAATTAAGCTATGAACCAGCAAATTTTTTAGACGAATGGCAAACACAACTTTATCAACTTATCTAAGTTTTCAACGTTATGAACGACTCTTTATTTAACGAACTATCTGTACCACCTCCATTACCAACAACACGTCAAGAGGCACAACAGTATGTAGCAGAATTATTGCAACTTTGTAAAGAAATGCAAAAAAAGCTATCTATCAAAAAAATGCGTTTTGTGCAGCCGTTAGAAATAATCTATTTGTGTGATGGTTATTCTTTGAAGGATTACATCAACGACCGTGGTGTTCGCAAAGATTATAAAGATTTGTTATTGAATCTTTTTTGGTATCCTTTTATAGACGACAACGATGAAACCGCATTGAATCAATATGTAGAACGGCAGTATTGGTTTCAAGATAAAACAGCTACAGGATTAGCTGTGGCACATATATACAATACAGTTGCGGTCAGTATGCCAACCGACCCTTGCTGGGATATTACTCAAATTGCCATTCGCATAATAGACACTGATGCAAGCGAACGTGCCGAAACCGTGTTGCATTGTAGCAAAATCCAACATCTTAGCAACCCTCACCTTATTTCGTGGCAACGAAACAAACTATCAGCACAAAATTTTAATGCTGCCAACCTCTCTTACCTATACCCTACTTATCGTTTCGAGGCAACGGCTATCGAAGATATGTTTTATTGGTATAAACACAATCCACAACTCTATGAAAAATTACATATCCTGCTGCGCGATATAGCGAATCATCCATTTAGTGGCGGTTTAGGACAAACAGAAGTGTTGAGGCAAGACGCTGGTGTTTGCTCGAAGCGCCTGAATCGTGAGCATCGGCTGACTTATCGCCCTATTACGGAGAATAATCAACCTATTATCAAAATTCTTCGTTGCAAAGGACATTATGAATAACAAAACTCAATGCGGATAAAGCCGAGTTTGTTTAATGTACACTTTGCGAGACGTTGAGTCCAATTTGAATTCTATATCTAAGCCAAAATCGTAGTAATTATCATATCGAAAGCGGTAATTCGTGTTGCTGTAATAATAGGCTTTAATCGTCTCTAAATAGTTGCACAATTGTTCCATTTCTGGTTTAGACAAAATGGGCTGTTGCTTGTTGAGCGACGAATAGGCAATATAATCTATCGAGATGGTTTCTTTGTTAGTGATATAACGGTCTTGTGTCACGGTTGTTTGTTCGCATTGAATAGTGTCCGAAGGTAGCACCACACTTGTCTCTCCCACTTGTGTGTTGATAGTAAAAGCAGGATAGCCTTGCCGATACAAATTTTTGGTAATAGCAACTCCATTAGCAGCCTCTGTTCCAAAAGCCCGATGTGCCAGAATACCCATGCCCACCGACTTTTGGTCTATCTGCCAATAGTCGCGCTCCCAAAACGCTCTCTCCGACCACAAACTTGCCCACACTTGTTGAATAGCTTTTTCGATAGACTGTTTCGAATCACCATAAACACCTGTTTTTGAACTATACAAACCTGCTCCATTAAATTCGGGAATATCCTCTGCGTTGGTCGACGAACGAAACCGAAAACGCGGATAACCTTGTTGGGCGTGAGGAGCAATCCGACGTTCTATAGCGTTTAACAATTGGGGCGAAACGGGTTTATTTTTGATAGAATCGCGCAAAGCCCGCAACCACTTTCGAGCTTTATCAGGCTGTTGGTTCACCACCTCGCTATTGGACAACGAATCCACTAAAAATTGCAGGTGGTGGCGCTGAATATGCTGAAAATAGAACGCCAACGGAATAGCAAAACCACCTTCGGGCAAAGGAAGCTGGGTTTTGTTGGGCAGTTTGATGCGGTGCAATTCGGCAAAATTAGCAGCTTTTCCGCCCACCAAATGGGTTTGATGATAGCGAATTTTGTCAAACGACAACAATTGTAGCGTTTTTCGGTCAGTTGCCAAGATTTGTGGGCGCTTTTTCGGTTGTTTTTTCCAAAAATTAGTAGCTTCGGCGAGTGTGGCTTTTCGCAACACAATACTATCCGCCGTCACACGATAATACACCAAACTATCCTGCAAGGAAGCATAATAGGGGTTGTCCCATGCCGTTTTGAAAGCTGCGTTTGGTGTTTTTCTGTTGGCAGACAAAATGTTAATATGACAAAGTGGCGTTTGGAAACAAGTCGTCAAAATGCCCGCCACCAACGGAAAATCATTGGGCAAACCATTGGTAAAAATAATGTCATGGCGCGTAAAATGTTGCTTTTTTAGTTCAGTCACAGGTACTTTTCGCCAATAACCAAACGTGCCAGCCGTATAGAGTGCTTGATAACTTTGTTGGGCATAAATTTGGTCTATATTGAGCCACGGCAACAAATCACCCATGTTTTTTTGTCGTTCCAACATACGGTCAGAGTTTGCCAAAACTTTCATTTCTTTGCCAAAATACACATTACTACTTACTTTGTAGTAGAGTTCGAGCAACAAGTTATTAGGCACTTCATCGTCGGCAAAAAACTCTAAAGTATAGGTATCAGAAGCAGTATAGTGGTTCACATTGGCTAACACAAATTGGCGCAAAGGAGAACTGCCATATTCTATTTTATTGAACCAATCAATATCACTATAACTGTGTAAATACTTTTGGCAAAAATCGTTGTGAAAAGCATATTTCGAACCGTTGACAAAATAAAGTGTTTGTGTTTTTAGAACATACACCAACTTTATTGCCTCCACATTACCATATTTTTCCGACAAAGGTCTGCCTGCCAAAAGATGGAATTCGGCTTCGTTTTGCAGGTTGTTGAGATAATGAATTTGGTCGCGCGGCGGCAAAGAGCGTGCTGTATTACAACCGCAAAGACTTAAGGTATAACAAACAAATAGCAAAAAATAACGCATAATAAGTTTTTAGGAATAAATTAAGACTATAGCACAATAAACATAACGCATTATCACCGCTCAAAATTATGCAAAATAGCCGATGTTATAACTATTGAGTGTTAAAAAATGTCAGTTGCAGCACCATTTGACCGCTATTCAAATAAATCTATGTACCTTTGCCCAATAATTTGCCAGATATGTACCCAAAAATGTATTTTCTTTGTATTGCTTTGTTGCTTTTCATAGCCGCTTGCAAACCCGATGCAACTACCTCAACTGCTCACAAAACCGACCCCAAAGGCATAGATACCACCTTTTATGGTTATTGGAAAAATGCCACCTATTTCGACTCCTTACGACAACAAGGTAGTGTTCGCTTTGGGCAAAATCCGTTTATTATATTACAATTAGACTCCCTCTATGGCGAAACATTGGGAGCAACCAACCAATATGGCACTATTGGCGTGGTGAAATTTCGGCGCGTCGACCATCAGACTTTAGCCATCGATTCGTTGGCAAAAAATGATTGGGAGTTAAAAGTTAAAGACAAAAATACTTTGATACTACAAAAAAAAGGCGGAACGTCGAATTCCGTTGTGTTTAATCGTATTGTAAAAAATTGCATTTATGACGATGCTCCGTTTAAAATTCAATTAGTCGCACGCTGCCAAGTCAATGCGGCTTTGCTCTATGGTTGGTATGATTTGTTGGACGAAAAAGGACAACGAACCAATCGTTTGGTATCGTTCAATGATGGAGGTGGTTTGCGTGGTTTGGGCGACACCATCGACGTTTCGCGCCTGTGCATGGACTCCATTTGCCTGTCTTATAGCAAAAACCTCAACCTCACTTGGTTAGAAAAACCCAATGTTAAACTGCCCATCGATTCAACCAACTTTTCGCAATACTACACTTGGCAGCGAAACCAAGATACCCTAAGCCTCTACCATACCATCAACAAAGGCAGCAAAAAACAACCCGATTTAGTGCGTGGCAATTTGGTTGCCCGAATGGTAGCCCGAAAAAAATAAACACCTCCTTGCAAACATTTTTAATTTCAAATATATTTTTTTGGGCGTTTCCCCGTTGGGGTCGGGCTTTACAGGGCTACGCTCCGCTTCGGTGCAAGCACCAGCCTGCGGCTGCCCTTACAATCCCTAACGCGCTTCGCCATTCGAACGCCTTTCCACAACACTTTTTGGGGCGGCTAAGGCCTTTCCAAACCCTCAACACATAACCAAAAAATAAATTTAAAAAATTTTGCCAAAAAATTTGGATATTTCCCAAAAGCCCTGTAACTTTGCAAGGCAAAAGAGGCAAAATATCCTCTTCGCACTTATTTATTCACCATTTTCCCCACTATCTTAATTTTTTCTATATGATGTCGGATACCGAAAAACAGAAAGTCCTTCAAGCCACAGTAGCCAAGTTGGACAAACTTTACGGCAAAGGAACCGTAATGAAATTGGGCGATAAAAAAGCCTTGGACGTAGATGTCATTTCGACAGGTTCTATTGGATTAGACATTGCCTTGGGCATTGGTGGCTACCCCAAAGGGCGTATCGTCGAAATCTATGGCCCAGAATCATCAGGTAAAACAACCTTAGCTATCCATGCCATTGCGCAGGTCAATAAACAAGGCGGCATCGCAGCTATCATCGATGCAGAACACGCCTTCGACAAATCCTACGCCGAAAAATTGGGTGTTGATACCGACAACCTACTCATCTCGCAACCCGACCACGGCGAACAAGCCCTCGAAATCGCCGAACAACTTATCCGTTCAGGAGCTATCGACATTGTAGTCATAGACTCCGTAGCAGCCCTAGTACCACGCAGCGAAATCGAAGGCGAAATGGGCGAATCAAAAATGGGTCTCCAAGCCCGTTTGATGTCACAAGCCCTCCGAAAACTTACAGGTACTATCAGCCGAACAGGTTGTATATGTATTTTCATCAACCAATTGCGCGACAAAATTGGCGTAATGTATGGCAGCCCCGAAACAACCACCGGCGGTAATGCCTTGAAATTCTATAGCTCTATCCGTTTGGACATTCGCAAAGTATCACAAATCAAAGACGGCAACGACATCACCGGTAACCGCACCAAAGTGAAAGTAGTCAAAAACAAAATGGCACCACCTTTCCGTGTCACCGAATTTGATATTGTATATGGCGAAGGTATTTCAAAAATTGGCGAAATTATAGACTATGCCACCGAACTCAACATCATCAACAAAAGCGGTTCTTGGTATAGCTATGAAGGACAAAAAATCGGACAAGGGCGTGACAGTGTAAAACGTTTCTTATTGGATAACCCTGAATTGGCGGAAGAATTAGAGCGCCGAATCAAAGCCTCTATCTTTAGTGCCAAAGTAGAAAAAAGTCCCGAAGACCACGACGACGACGATATTGAGCCATTAGATGACTAAGGTCGCAATATCTAAAAGGTTTATTTCCTTTGACCTGCTAAACAGCATCGGATAGTGTGTCTGCTATCCGATGTCTTTTGGCGCGCTATATTTTTTTTATACCAACAATTCCTTTGTGCTATGTCTATCAAACAATTCCAAAACTATATCGACGGCAAACTACAAGCCGCCAGCAACCAGCAGTATTTGCCCGTATTCAATCCTGCTTTGGGCGAAATCTATGCCGAAACACCCGACTCTGAGGCACAAGACGTTGCCGCAGCCGTCGAAGCAGCACAAAAAGCCTTTCCCCTTTGGTCAAACTTGCCCGCCGAACGCCGCGCCGCCTATCTCAACAAAATGGCAAACCTCATCGAGCAGCAAGCCGAAACCTTAGCCCTCGCCGAAACGGAAGACAATGGCAAACCACTCTGGTTGTCTACCAAAGTAGACATTCCGCGCTCCGCCGCCAATTTCCGCTTCTTTGGCACAGCCCTCACCCACTTTGCCTCCGAAGCCCACTACATGGAAACTGTTGGTATCAACTATACCCTTCGTCGTCCGATTGGCATAGTAGGTTGTATTTCGCCTTGGAACCTGCCTCTCTATCTTTTTACATGGAAAATAGCCCCTGCTTTGGCAGCCGGTAATTGCGTCATTGCCAAACCATCTGAAATAACACCTCAAACAGCCTACCTCTTGAGCCAAATTGCACAACAAGCCGATTTGCCCGCAGGTGTGTTGAATATTATACATGGATTGGGTGCCAAAGTAGGCAAAGCCATTGTAGAACACCCACACATCAAAGCTATTTCGTTTACAGGTGGCACACGCACAGGGCGAGAAATAGCCAGCATTGCAGCGCCTATGTTCAAGAAATTGTCTTTGGAATTGGGCGGAAAAAATCCAAGCATCATTTTTGCCGATTGTGAGTGGGACGAAACCTTAGCCACAACTGTTCGGTCGGCATTCACCAATCAAGGCGAAATTTGCTTGTGTGGATCACGCATTTTGGTCGAAAAAAGTATTTATGACCGATTCGTTGCCGAATTTGTTGCCAAAATCCAAGAACTAAAAGTAGGAGACCCCCTCGATACCAGCAGCTATCTTGGTGCAGTGGTATCCAAAGAACACGCCGAAAAAGTGATGTCATACATATCATTGGCACAAGCCGAAGGTGGTGTATTGCTCACAGGAGGCAAGCGTGTGTTTCCCGAAGGACGTTGCTCAAAAGGTTGGTTCATTGAGCCTACAGTCATTGCTAACTTGTCTAATAGCTGCCGCACCAACCAAGAGGAAATTTTTGGACCTGTGGTCACTATCCAAAGTTTCGAGACCGAAGCCGAAGCCATTGCCATTGCCAACGATACCGAATATGGTTTGGCTGCCAACGTCTGGACACAAAACCTATCCCGCGCCCATCGTGTTGCCGAGGAATTGGCGTTTGGTATTGTGTGGGTCAATTGTTGGATGTTGCGCGACTTGCGCACCCCTTTTGGCGGTGTAAAAAATTCAGGTGTTGGGCGCGAAGGCGGCTGGGAAGCACTGCGTTTCTTCACCGAACCTAAAAACATATTGGTGAAATATCACTAAATACTACAATTTCAGCAATTTTAACAACTCATTAACGCACTAATTAGTAGAAAAAACCTACCTTTGCGGCATCTTTAGCATGTTCTGGTCATACTCAATACCTAAACTGCCTTTTCTAACCTATAATTTTGCATGAAAGCCAAACTATTTTTCTACTTCTTAGCCGCCTACTGTTTCTATGGTTGTGGTGGCAGCTCCTCTGATACACAAACCGCCAGTATCACTCCTTTTTATGGCAATTGGCTCAATAAAAAGTATTTCGATTCGTTGGTAGCCGATACCGTCAAAGGACTACCCGACCATATTGGTTTTTCAGAAATTATTTTCACCAAAGCCGATTCGGTGCAATTGTGCAACTATCACGACCGTCCTACCTACGAAAAATATACACTCAAGGGCAAAGATAGCATTAAAGTCAACCATTTTTTTAAGTATTTGGTGTTAGACGAAAAAACACAAACTATCAAATTTGACGGTGATGTGTATATGAAAGCCCCCAATTCTGCTTTGGTGCGCAATCCCGACACCCGACAACAAGAAGCTTTTAGCAAACACCTATACTGTGTTTTGGCAAAGAAAACTTATAGTTTGGTGGAACGAAATCAAAAAACCGATAAAAAAGTGCAATTTACCTGCGATGGCAACATTTCGGGACTAAAAGATTTCACCAAATTTGAACTCTATGTCAATGGCAAAAAAGATGTTGTCGACAATGCCTACACACTAATCTGTAGTGGTAATGGCAAAGACAAGATATTGGGTTTGACGTTTGTACAAGGCGGTGTTGACCTCTATGATATTGTTGATGCACGCGTTCCCGAAGCTCCTGCAAGTGCCAATCCTTTCTACCAAAAAGGGGGGCTTTATGCCAAATTGCGACATTAGTTGTTCTTTCAGTTGTAGCAACTATACCTAAATTTTCATACTATGACAAGTCTAAAAAAAACAGTTTTATTGCTGCCTTCATTCCTATTCCTTATTATTTCTTGCAACAATAATGAACAACACCTCTCTACAAACCCCTCAAATCCTGCTCAACAAGAGACTTTGGGTGGCGATAGTGATGAACATGGTTGTAAAGGGTCGGCAGGTTATCAATGGTCGGCATTGCGCAACGAGTGCATTCGCATTTTTGAAGCGGGTGTAGGACTTTCGCCTATGTCCGACAAAGTAGACACAACTTTGGCTGTTTTTGCTGTTTTTTCGACTGATGCTGACCGCAAAAAAGTCGAATTGTTTATGCCAACCGAAAAACCTGTTATCATGGATAAAACCGAAGGCAAAAATAATTGGCAAAACGAGCGTTTTATCCTATCCGAACCTATTCCACGACAATTAGTTTTGGAAGACAAAAGCAACAAGGTTATGTATAAATTGAAGTAGTAGCAGCTATTATCTTCATTGCTATATAAAAAAACCCTTCCTTATCATTTTGACAAGGAAGGGTTTTTTAGATTATAACGTTTGGATATTACATTTCTTCCAATTTTTGCAGGCGAATTTTGATGTCTGCCAACCAAAAACCAAGCATTGTCCAAGCTATTACTGCGGGATAAAATACCATACGCATAGTATTGTCCAAGTCATAGCCACCAAAACCGGGATTTCCACCATTGCCAGGGTGCAGGGAATCTTGCAAACGCGGTACAATAAAAATCAAAGGAATAAAAGTAAAAAAAGCAAAGATGTTGTAAACTGCCGCAATTTTGGCGCGTTTGTCTTCGTCTTCGATAGCACCACGCAACACAAAATAGGCAAAATAGATTAGCATACCAATGACCGTTACGTTTTGTTTAATATCGTTGCTCCAAGGTTTTCCCCATGTATAATTTGCCCAAATCATACCTGTCAAAAAACCCAAAATGCCGAACCATGTAGCTACGGCTGCCAACTGTTTGGCATAAATATCGTATTCGTATTCAAAATTAGATAAATACAACATACTATAAACCACCGAAGTTCCCAGAAGAATAATCATGCCAAACCACATTGGTACATGAAAATAAAGACACCGAATGGTTTCGTTCAAGATGGCTAAAGCAGGTACAGGAAACAACATGCCTGTAATAACGGTGTATAGCAACAAAAATATGCAAATATATTTCCAAGGTGACAAAGAAGCCATAAATAAAAATAAATAGGTTGTTTAGAATAAAAAATGGCAGCGGTTATAGTTTTCCAAAGCAACAATTGAGAGCATAAGCAGCAGACAAAAATAGCCACTCAATAGACCCAAACAATGGTATATTTGCCCATTTATACTGCAAAGATAGTACTTTTTAATGAAATAAAGGCATTTTGCGCCATATATCCAATAAAAACGGCTATCTTTGCTGCCCATTTGTGGTTTTATTAGTTTTTTTTATGTCTGAAGTCCAACTTACCGATACGCTTTTTATGGTTCGCCCCACACATTTCGGCTGGAACGAGCAAACAGCTATGACCAACGCTTTTCAGCATCAACAAGGCAATGCTGCTCAAAATGTAGTGCAAAATGTGGTGCATGAATTTAACCATTTTGTAAAAAAATTGCGCAATATCGGTCTCAATGTTATAACGTTTGACTCATTGCAACATACGCCCGATGCGGTTTTTCCTAACAATTGGATAAGTTTTCATACCAATGGCACACTGATTACTTACCCGATGTTGGCACCCAATCGGCGCGCCGAGCTGCGAAACGACGTTATTGACTATTTTCAGCAACATTACAAAATCAAACGACACCTCGATTTGGCAGAAAATTTTGTGTCTCAAAATTTGTTTTTGGAAGGCACAGGCAGTTTATGTTTAGACCGTATTCACCAAATTGCCTATTGTTGTCTATCGCCGCGCACCAACGAACAATTGGTGTTGCATTGGTGTGAGCAAATGGAATATCGCCCTGTGTTGTTTCGGGCTATCGACAAAAATGGACAGGCTATTTATCACACCAACGTCATGCTCTACATCGGCGAGGATTTTGCGGTCTTGGCTGCTGACACCATCGCCGACCCACACGAACGCCAAACACTTATTACTTTTTTGGAAGAGACAGGACACGAAATTGTCTATATCAACCACGACCAAATGACTCATTTCGGTGCTAATGTCCTGCAAACACAAAACAAAGACGAAGAACGTGTACTCATTATATCGGAACAAGCCTATTTAGCACTTTCGCAACAACAATTGTTATTGCTCAATCAATATAATGAACACATCTTGCACACACCTTTGTATAACATCGAAAAATATGGTGGTGGAAGCGCTCGTTGTATGATGGCAGAGGTTTTTCTGCCAAAAAAATAGCTCAATTATTGAAAATAAGCGATTTTTGTGTTTAATATTTTATGCTATGGTTATATACTTTTTTGTTTTTACCCATAAACATATCCAACATATTATACTCTAAGGTAACATCATTGCCATCTTTGATTACTTGAACGCCTTTCTCTTTGGTTTTTATCTTTTTGGCAGGACTTGGCAGGTGGTAGACGATTCGCATGGTAGGCGGGCTGAACATATTCATAACATCTTTGTATTCGTCGGACTTAAACATATCCATCAACTCAGAAGTCGTTTTATCAGATTTCATGCTGGCGGTGCGTCCTATGCAGCGTCCTTTACTGATGTATTTGTCGTCCATAGTGGCATCAAGTCCCAATTCTTTGGTTATATCGTCTTTTTGTGTGCCTTTGGTAATGGCACTATTGAGAGCGGTGAGGTTTTTGAAGTCGAATGATAGGGTAATAATACCACTTTTATCATAATCACTTTTGACGTTACTAATACCGTTTAGTCCAACAAAGCGAGCAGTCATTTCATTGAAGTCCATTTTGCTGAAATCGAGAGAATCTTTGAGCGAATCGGGCATAAACATGCTCATCATACCCAATAATTGACTCATGTCTACTGTTCTTGCAAAACTTCCAGAGCCGTTGGAGCGGAGGGTTACTTCTTCGGTCATGGTGAAACAAGCACTAAAACTTGTTAGTACTAATGCCAAAAAGGCGGTGTATAATAGTCTACGCATACAAATAAAATGCTTTTAGTGGAAAATGCGTCAAAGGTAGGGTTTTTTAACCAATTTAACAAAAAGACTTCTAAAATATCATAGAAAAGGCTAAAAATTGGCTTCCGTTCACCAATTTTTAGCCTTTATGTGGTTATTCCACTACTTGGAGGACAGGAATTTTGCGTTTATATGTGGCTTTATTCATACAAAGTTTCGGTCGCTTTGGTGCGACTGTTGTATTCCATAATTAAACGGATAGAGGAAGCACTCGGACGCAAACTACCTACTTGGTTCAAAGCGTTTTGGGCTTTTTCCAATTCGCAGAACTCTTCCTGCAACTGCCAATTAGCCTCAATCATTTGGCTAACTTGTTGATGGCTGTTGTTCATGTTTTCGCCATACAAATGACGAACCAAGGAATTATGTGTAACGTCAATGTCCATAGGCATTTTTTTTTGATGATTATTCATGTGAACTTGTATTATTAATGTGTGTTAAAAAATAGTGTTGTTAAATAGCCGTTTCGCGTGAGGTTTAGCATATTTTATTTATCGGCATTCATTAAGAGCAGTATTTGTAGGATTATGGCGATTCTGGGTAGAAAAAATTTAGGTTTTTAGGAAAGAAGAAGTTTATAATATGATGGTATGTGGCAGAATAGCAGGATCATGGTTGGGCAGTACCGCTATGCAATTTTTTTGTTCGCTTATCTGTTTGACCCATTCCAACGACCGTTTTGCTTGGGCATTATCTACTCGTAAAACGGGCAAAACTTGCTGTTCAATACCTGCTTTTGAATAAGCAACATCACTACAAAGCACCACACATTTATCATTATTTTGTATAAGTGCTGTAACCAAGCCGCGTGTGTGGCCGGGAGTATTGACCAAAACAAGACTATCATCTTCAAATAAATCAAAAGCTAATTTTTCTGCCCCATATTGACTGACATGAAAAGAAAAAGTTTTCAGTGGCACATCTGCCCACAATGTCGGACGATAATAGAAAGGGTGTGTTTGGGTGTCTTGAAGTTCCAAATCACTGACCCAGATATTTTTTGCTTCCCTAACTTGCTCCACACCGCTTACGTGGTCAAGATGCAAATGGCTCAATACTACATGGTCAATGTCGGCAGGACGCAAACCTCGCGCGCTTAGTTGTTCGTCGATGGCATGATTGGGCGGAAGTTCGAGAGTAGCAAAAGTACTGTATAGCCAGCCCAAATGTTGTGTGCGTTGGGTGCGAACAGCTTTGTGCCAACCTGTATCTATCAGTACCAATCCTTTATGGTGTTCGATGAGATATGCACTCAACGGTAGCCAAATTTGGTGTTTAGCACTTCGGAAAAGACCTGCATAAGCAAGTGGATTACGACTTTTTTCTATTCCCAAAAAAGTCACATCTAAACGCATTTTTCCACAATGCAAAACATGTATCTTAATATTACTCATGGGAAGTTTGGGCTTTACTTTGGCTTATACCTACTAAAGACGAAATTATGTCGCAATAGGTTGCATGGAAGTAAATTTTTTTTCGATTTTTTTTTATTTTTTTTATTTTGCTGCACAAATAACGTTATTCAGCAAAAATTATTGCCCAATTGTCCCCTTTTTTGTTATTCCTTAGCCGCAATACTGTTAATATTAGTTAAAACTATACAACATGTTGAGTTTTTGGGAAAAAAATAGTTTCCTGCACTACGACTATATTATTATAGGTAGTGGTATTGTTGGTTTGTCAACCGCTTGTAGTTTGAAAGAACAACAACCTACTGCAAGTGTGCTGGTGTTGGAGCGTGGTGTGTTGCCAAGCGGAGCAAGCACCAAAAACGCAGGTTTTGCCTGTATTGGCAGCCCGACGGAGTTGTTGTCCGACCTACAAAAAATGTCTGAATCCGATACCCTGTCATTGCTCGAGTTGCGCTGGCGTGGTTTGCACCGATTGCGACAAAGACTATCGGACGAAAAAATTGGCTATTTGGCGTTGGGAAGTTACGAACTAATTTCGGACAAAGAAAGTTTTTGTTTAGACCATTTAACATACCTAAACCAACTTATCTATCCTATTATTGGGAAAATAGCTTTTTCGGAAACCCCCGAATTGTTGTTACCATTTGGTTTTAACCGCCAATATGTGAAAACACTTGTCAAAAACCACGCTGAAGGACAATTGGATACGGGAAAAATGATGCGAAGTTTGTGGGAATATGCCAATAGTTTGGGTGTCATCGTCACTACAGGGGCAAAAGTACAACAAATTATACCACAAAACAACACAGTGCAACTTGTAGTGGAGTCAAATGTTGGTCAGACGAACATCACCTATTGCGCTCACCGTCAAGTGGCTATTTGTACCAATGCTTTTGCAAAACAATTTTTGCCCGATGCCGACATTAGACCCGGACGCGGGCAGGTGTTGGTCACCAAGCCGATAGAAACATTGCCTTTTCAAGGTATTTTCCATTATGACGAGGGTTTTTATTATTTCCGAAACTATGAAAATCGCGTCATTTTGGGCGGAGGACGCAACTTAGATTTTGAGGGCGAAACGACCACCGACCTGCACAATACCACCAACATCACAGACAATCTTATACAACAATTGCACCAAATTATTTTGCCAAATACGGCTTTTGAAATTGACAGTTATTGGGCGGGAATCATGGCGTTTGGGAAAGATAAAATGCCTATTTTGCAGCGCGTCGATGCGCAAATTGTGGCGGGTGTGCGTTTGGGTGGTATGGGTGTTGCCATTGGTAGTCATTTGGGCGATAGTTTGGCAAATATGTTGCTGAATGCTTGATTTGGGACGTAAAAATAAGGATTATCCCTGAACAATAGCACCTTATTCACCTATTTGGGGCAAATATTCCCACAAAACACGTACCTTTGTACCTACAAAAACCCAGCAAATGCAAAAAGTATATTACCTAAAAATCCAAAATTTCAAAATTTTTGGCGAAGAAATTACTATCCATTTAGACAACCCAACTGTTTTAATTGGTGCTAATAATTCGGGCAAAACAAGCGCTATTCAGGCATTAGCACTGTGGAGTTGGGCAGTAAAAATATGGTTTGACAAGAAAAAAAATAGCAGAAGTCAAGCAGAAAGAAATAAAGGAGTGGCGCTTAACCGTTTGGAGATAGCCCAAGTACCTATCAAAGAAACGCGCTTCTTTTGGAACAAAACCAAAATTCGCTACAATAGTAACGACAATATCGACTTGACCATTAAAGTGGGGATTTTTTTTAACAATGCCATCAAAGAAGTGGGCATGATATTCAAATATCATAGTCCCGAATTGATATATTGTCAGCCCACCAAAGACTCTTTTGAGAAAGGTTTGTTGGAATATGCCAACCAACTCAAAGTCAATATTTTATACCCTATGTCGGGCATTAGCGACCGCGAATTTGTTTTTCAAGAAGAAGCTATAAGAACGCAAATAGGTATTGGACAAACAGCCAACGTTCTCCGAAATATCTGTTATCATCTTTTTGTCAACAACCATGATGATTGGAAGTATCTGACCAATTTAATGCAAAAATTATTCGCTATAGATATTAAACAACCTTTTGTGCGCGCCACAGGTACTATAGAATTGTTGTATAATTATGCCAATAAAACTCAAAAAACAGACCACGATTTGGATATTACCTTAGCAGGACGCGGACAACAACAAATGTTGTTGGTATTGGCTTATTTATTGGCAAACAAAAATGCTATTTTGATGATAGACGAACCCGATGCACATTTGGAAATCCTAAGACAAAACCAAATTTTTATCGCCTTGAAAAGGGTTGCTCAAGAATACGGTTGCCAAATTATTATTGTAACACACTCCGAAGTCGTGTTGAACGAGTCCGATAAACTTGTTTTTTTGATAGATGGAAAAATACTTGCATCACTAAACTCTCCTCACTAAAAAATGTCCCATTCCCCTCATCACAAAAGCCTCTTATGGCTTTGTATTTTCCTATTGGGTTGCTTGTTGAGTCGTTGTCAAACACCAAATGCTCCTACCGAACAACTTAGCCGACCAACACAACATCGCAACAACAGTTTTTATTACTGGCAGTCGGTTTGGAAATTGTCGGACGAAAGCCGACGTTATCTGGTATCGCAAAACGTTGAACACCTTTATCTCAAACTGTTTGATGTGGCATGGAATCCCGAACAACAACAAGCCATTCCGATGGCACCGCTTATCGTCCAAGACACCGTTCCACAACAATGGCACGTCATACCCACCATTTTTATCACCAACGAAGCCATTGAACAAACATTGGAGGCAGATATTCCTTTGTTGGCACAAAAAATTAGCCAAAAAATCCAAACAATGGTGCAAACCAATGCGTGGAAAGTGGCGCAATGGCAATTTGACTGTGACTGGACCAATCGCACCCAAACGCGCTATTTCTCCTTATTGCAACACATTCGCCAAAATATTACCTCGATAGATACCACACTCCGCTTATCTGCCACCATTCGTTTGCATCAAGTTAAATATGTACAAGAGACCGGTATCCCACCTGTCGAGCGTGGTATGTTGATGGTTTACAATACCGACGATGTACAAAATTTACAAACCGAAAATGCCATTTTGCGGTATAAAACTGTACAGCGTTATACGTCCAAACTCGCGCAATATCCCTTGCCTTTGGACGTAGCTTTACCTATTTTTTCGTGGGCAGTGATGTTTCGCAATGGCGGTTTTAGGCAAATCATCGGTCAGATAACACTGAACGACCTAACACAACAAACCGAAATTTTTCATCGCATTGGCAAAAATCGTTTCAAGGTGCAAAAAAATGCGCAATGGAAAGGCGTATACCTGCTCCAAAACGACCATATTCGCCTCGACCAAAGCACCACCAGCGAAGTATTACAGACGGCTTATCATATTGCCACCTACAATCGCGCAGATAGCCTAACAGTTGCCTTGTTCCATTTTGCTCCTGATGTCATACAACAGTTTGGACAAGATAATATCGCTGCCATTTGGCAAACATGGAAAACCCAATAACAGCCAGACAAAACAAAAAAAACAACCATCTTTGCAAAAAGGTGGTTGTTTTTTTGTCGTTTAACGTGTTATTTTTTCTAGCAATTCTCGAGCTAAAATATCGTCGCTTTTTTGAGCTTTTGACCACTCTATCGATTGAGAGAGATATTTTATAGCTTCATCGTTTTTATGTAATTTGTCATACAATGCTCCAATAACAAAATATGCCTCGGCAGATGGCTCGATTTCAAGGGCTGTTTCTGCCCATTCAAGGGCTTTTTGAAGCATTTCTTTTCGGTCTATTTGCAACAAATGTGCCTTTGCTTGCCCCAACAATAAGTCAGGATTATCTTTGTGTTTGCTAAAATAATCGCGACAGATTTGATGATAACTTTCCCAATTTCGTGTACCTTGAAAGTATTGGCTTTTGATTTCAAACAAGAGAGAATCTTGTTTAACAATATGTGCATTGGTTATGGCTTTGGTCAAATACTCGAATATAGCAGCATCACCTGCTCCTTTATTGTTACTTATAGCAGCAATGAGTAACTGTCGCATTGCTTGCGTAAGCTGATTTTCCACTTTTTGAGCGCCATATATATCTTTAAAAGCATCTATATTGGATAGTAGTAATTTGGAGGCAGAATCGTCTAAGCGAATAGCAAAATCAAACACAAAATCTCTATCTTTTTGGACAATATCTTTGCCATGACGTTTGATGTACTCCTCAACAAATTGTTCATAGTTTTTATAATTCGTTTTATTGTGATAGCAAGCCTCTCGCAATGTTCGATCATCCATATTGGCAGGCGAACCTTTGTAGGTTGCCACCATCTCTGGCTCTACAACATCTTTGGAAATAGGCTGAGTTTCTACGTTTTGTGACTTCGCACTTTTTCCAACATTAGAAAGAAATGATGATGTAGATAACACAGGTGCTATTCGAGTAACTTCGATATTTTTGGGTGTATCTTTTTTTTCTATAATTTGTAGTTTAGAGTCTTGTTTTGGGGGTTCAGTAGCAGATATTTGGATGGTAAAATTGAGAGGTGTGGGGGTCAATGCGATGTGTTTACGCGGGTCAGGAATAGTTGTTGGTTCAATTGGAGCTTTGGGTGGTATTTCTTGATGAGATTGTTTTGGCGGTGGCGAGTCGTGACCAACAAAGTGGTGTACTTCTTTTGATATAAAAGCATTCAAAAGATTCAAAAAATCATCTTTTTGTTTAAATCCAACGATAGTTTCTTGTAGTTTGTCTTGATTATAAATATAAAACGTAGGTAGAAATTGTGGATGCAGTTGTTCTTGTAGTTGCCAGTTAGCTTGGTCGATAGTATCTTCTACATAAATTTTAATGGGTACAAAATACTGGTTAACCAACAATATAACATCAGTGTTAGTTAAGACTTCTAATTCCATTTTGCGACAAGCAGGACAACTCAATCCCGTAAACTCAACCAAAATATGCTTTCCTTGTTGCTTGGCAATTTGGCGAGCATTGTCAATATTTCCATCTACAAAGTTAATACTCATAGGTGTAGGTTGCGCCTTGAGTGCGGAAGGAATAAAAGCAAATGCTATCAACAATACTAATAATAGCAGTGGCAGTGTAAGGGTATATATTTTTTCAGCGATGGTTTTCATAAACAACAATTTAAATGAGCAAGGGGAAGCACGAAAGGGGAGGGTAAGTTAAAGAAAATTAGGTAGCGGAAAAGTTCGATTAGCAATTTTGTTCTAAAAAAATGTTCGATTAGTAAGCTAACCACACCCAAAACCGCTTTTTGCAGCCTGTGCTATTGTGGTTTGTTACTTCCAAACAAAGCAGGAAGAGTATGGATTCATTGTTGTTTTAGTGTGATGAAATAAGTAACGAGTGTTCCATTTTGGTTAAATAGTCCGATAATAAGGCATTGATTTATTTGGGCGTTTCCCTGCGGGTCGGGCTGCTACGGGCTTCGCTTCGCTTGGTGCTGCGTTGCTCTCCGCACTG
This sequence comes from Chitinophagales bacterium, assembly GCA_016787295.1. Lineage (GTDB taxonomy): Bacteria > Bacteroidota > Bacteroidia > Chitinophagales > UBA2359 > JAEUUX01. The sequence goes on along the minus strand of JAEUUX010000164.1, from coordinate 26,304 downwards.
GCTAACGCCACCCTCCGCATCCCTAACGCGCTTCGCCATTCAAACAAACATATCGTTATTTTTTTACGGCAAAAACAGTTTTTTCCGACAAAATAGATAAAATAGAACACGAGGCAACACAGTGCATAATTTGTAAGACAAAGACGTTGTATTAAAAAATAACACACAGAGAAAAGGTCGCTCAAACCCAATTATTTGTCATCATTAGAGGCATATTTTTTAGCTAATTGAAGAAATTTATCGGTATTTTGAAAACCGTTTGCCATGCCTGCATAAGCGCCCTCAGTATTAAAATAGAAGTAGGAAGGCACAAAATTCACAGGATGTTCTGCCAAAAAGTTTTGATTAGCATCATCTAAAGTAGCATCAATGTTGATACGAACTACTACAAATTTTTGGCTATACAATGTTTGTACAATGGGATTATTATAAACTTCGGTTTCCATACGGTGCGACGCACTCCCATTGCCCGTCGAATACACTTCTACAACCAGTGATTTTCCACTTTTAACAGCTTGTTGTTTAGCCTCTTCATAATTGCCTTTATAGAAAGACATCAAAACAGTTGGAGCAATATCTGTTGCACCACCAACCGACTCAGTAGTTGCTGTAAATGTAGGTTCATTCAAAGACCAAATGGCACTTTGAGCCAACACCGCACCATTGCAAAAAAAAGAAACCAATAGGATTAATAAAAAAATAGTATACGTTTTCATGGTTGTTGTTTTAAGAGTTACACTATAAACTTGATATAGTTCCCCAAATAGTTGTACGACGAAATAAGAAAAAAGTTTTGGTAGCCAACTTGTTTAGGCAATGCCATAATGAACAAACTATCTGCTTTTTTTAGTCCTAAAAAGCACATATAAAAAAATATCATCATTTTTGAGTATTAGCATAATAATAACAAAAAACTTATTTTTTGGTAGAATATCCGTACCTTTGCCACCACTTATCAATAACTTAAATTTTGACTAATCTTTTTTTGTATCAAACAACCTCCTTATTAAGCTATAACAAGATAGTGCTTGTTTGGTAACGCAAAATTACAAAAAAAGTTACAATTTAATGACATTTTTTTATAAACTTGACGCATGAACCATCTGGTAGATACTCATGCTCATCTCTATTATCCAATGTTTGATAGAGACCGAGCCGATATGTTGCAACGAGCAAAAAACAACGGAGTTACACAAATATACTTGCCCAACGTAGATGCCGAATCGATGGAGATGTTGGTGGCATTAGTACAACAATACCCACAACAATGCAAAGGTATGGCTGGTGTGCATCCTTGCTCCGTCAAAGCCGACTTTGAAACCGAACTTCAACAGGCTCACCAAGAGTTAGAGCAGACGCGAATCCCTATTTATGGTATTGGCGAAACGGGTTTGGACTATTATTGGGATTTAACTTTTGTAGAACAACAAAAAGAATCTCTCAAAAAACACATCAGTTGGGCAAAAAAATACAATTTACCTATCATCTTACACACCCGAAACGCTTTTCAAGATACTTTTGATTTGATAGCACAACATCACACACCCGAACTCAAAGGTATTTTTCATTGTTTTAGTGATGACCTACAAGCAGCTCGACAAGTCATCGAATTGGGCAATTTCTACATGGGTTTTGGAGGATATATTACCTACAAAAAAAGTATCTTACCTGCCATTATCAAAGAAATTCCGCTTGAACATATCGTATTGGAGACAGACTCACCCTATCTTGCACCTGAGCCATATCGGTCGGCAAAGGACTCTAAACAAAAACGCAACGAGTCGGCACATATCAAAATTATTGCACAGTATATAGCTGACATCAAAGGCATTTCGATAGAAGAAGTCTCAGCCATTACCAACAATAATGTGACAAATATATTTAGCAATTGTCACCAAAATCAATAACATTTATACAAAAAAATGGGACTAATACGCTCATAATTAGCCATTTTATCTCTCTTATAAAACATAAAAAAGTGCTTATATCAGAGCTACAATACTATCTCGCAAAACATTGCTATATAGCATTTTGCTACCAAATAATGGAGATAACAAGCTGTTTGTAGTTTTTTTTGAGGGTTATAATTTTCTCAAAAAAAAATAAAATTTTGTAAGTTATTTTAAAATTTCGCATAGTCATAATTAGGAGCTACCCATAAGTCACTTATGGATAGCTCCTATTTTTTGTAGTTATTTATACCCAGCGCACCAGACCAAAATCTTCGGAATAGGGTAAACCTGGGTGCTGTGGACTAATGCGGAAACCATAGTCAAATACGCCTGCCACTTCAGGCGAAATAGTACATTGATATACCGCTATGCCATCGCCACTTTCTTTCACACCAAGACTTTGGCGCAATACAATTCTGAAATCGGTTTCAGAGGTACGTTCAATGATTAACAAAGTGACCGCAATATCGCTACTTTGTAATTCGCCAATTTGTAGCGTAATGGTAGCCGTAAAAGTATCGGTCAGCGACAAAGCATGATTAGAAGTATCTAACATTTGCGTACTCAAAACGCTTATTTGCTCCCAATTGCGCCTAACATTTCTTTTCCAACGTGCCAAATCTAAGGCGGCTACTTGGCTATCGGCACGCAACCACTGTATACGCTCAAACAAAGGCTGATAATAGCGCGTTCGGTAGTCGTCCAACATGCGTTTGGTGGTAAATCGTGGCGCTACTGTTGCAATATTGGCTTTCACTTTTTGGAGCCAAGCTGTTGGAATTTGATTGGCATCGCGTTGAAAATATAATGGAACCAAATCATTTTCCAAAATATTATAAATCGTTTGTGCGTCCAATTCGTTCTGATAATCTTGGTATTGTGGCGGATAGGTGCGTTCTTGTGTCAATGCCCAGCCTGCTTGTGGAGTATATGCTTCTGCCCACCAACCGTCCAAAACCGAAAAATTAAGCACTCCATTCATTGCTGCTTTCATGCCACTTGTGCCGCTTGCTTCCAAGGGGCGTGTTGGTGTATTGAGCCACACATCTACACCTTGTACCAACAAACGAGCCAACTGCATATCATAGTTTTCCAAAAACAAAACTTTGCCGCGCCAAGCGGGTTGTTCGCTTAGGTTCACGATTTGTTGAATCAGTTGTTGTCCTGCCTTGTCGGCGGGGTGAGCTTTGCCTGCAAAAAGAAACAAAATAGGACGGTCGGAATCGTTTACGATTTGTAGCAAACGTTCGGGATCGCTAAACAATAATTGGGCGCGTTTATAGGTTGCAAAACGTCGAGCAAAGCCAATAATGAGGCTTTCGGGCTGTAGGCTCTTCGTAAGGTTGACAATGTCGCGTGGGCTTCGTTGGCGTTTTTTTAGTTCATATTGCAACAAATGGCGAACATGGTCTAACAAAAGACGTTTGCGTTGTAGGCGAATTTGCCAAAGCGTTTCGTCTTCTACTGTTTCTATGTGTTGCCAAAAAGCGGTATTGGATTGGTCTTCTAAAAAAGCCTCGCCAAAGGTTTGTCTATATAGTGCGTCCCATTCGGGTGCCACCCAAGTCGGATAATGCACTCCATTGGTGACATAACCTACATGTAACTCTTGGGCTGTATAGCCTTTCCATAAAGGTAAAAACATATCGCGCGAAACGGCACCATGTATGCGTGAAACACCATTAATACCTTGTGAAGTGCGAATGGCTAAATGCGACATCGAGAATTTTTCGGACACATCATATTGGTTGATTTTGCCCATTGCCATAAAATCTTGCCAAGACAAGTGCAGTTCGTCGGAATAATTGGACAGATAGGCACGCAAAAGATCTTCGCTAAACGCATCATGACCCGCTGGAACAGGTGTATGCGTGGTAAACAACGAACTGCCACGCACCAATTCTAAGGCTTCGTCCAATTGTAACGATTGTTCGTTGACCATTAGGCGCAAACGTTCCAAACCTGAAAAAGCCGCATGACCTTCGTTGAGGTGGAAAAGGTCGGGTTTGTACTGCAAAATTTTGAGCAACCGCACACCGCCAATACCCAACAATATCTCTTGCTTAAGGCGCATTTCCCAATCGCCACCATACAAGCGGTGTGTAATAGTTCGGTCTTCTTCGCTATTTTCAGAAATATCGGTATCCAACAAATACAAATTAATGCGCCCCACAGGGACTTGCCAGATTTTGGCATATAACAAACGTCCCGGTAACGGCAAGCTAATGCGCACCCAATTACCTTGTTCGTCTTTGACAGGGTGCAAAGGCAAATGCGAAAAACGCTGCGGTTCGTAGTGGTCTATCTGCTCGCCTTTTGCCGAAATTTGCTGCGTAAAATAGCCATAACGATACAATAAACCTATTGCTACCATATTGCAGCGCGAGTCGGAGGCTTCTTTTAGGTAGTCTCCTGCCAGAATTCCCAAACCGCCTGAATACAATTTTAGGGTGTGGTGTAAGCCATATTCCATACAAAAATAGGCTATTTGTGGCGAATTTGGGGCGTATGGACTTTCCATATATTGTTGGAAACGAGCATACACGTTTTGCAACAAAGTCATAAAATCATTATCATGTTGCAAACGTTGATAGTCTTCCACCGTCAAAGCATCAAGAAGGGCAATGGGATTTTGGTCATTTTTTTGCCACCATTCAGGTTTAATAGCTGCCAACAAACGTTGTGCGTCGGGTTGCCAGCACCACCACAGATTTTGTACCATCTCTTGTAGAGGTATCAATTGAGGTGGTAAACTTGCTGTAATCAAAACGCGCTTCCATTTGGGTTCATCTGCCAACGGCTCGGCATAAGTATTAATAGTTTGTAACATTGGCATACTTATTCCCATAGTAGGTTGTCGTTCGGCGGCTTGTTGAAGGGCTATATGATAGGCTGAATAATAATATTGTATAAGATTATCCCAACGAGCAATAAAAGAAATTTCGCGCGCGGCTTGGCGAGCATAGTGTTCGGCTTGTGGTGACTGCAAAGTGGCTTTCAATATTTGTTGAGCAACTTGTTCCACAACGGTTGCGTCGTTGCTGTCGGTGCGTTCAATGACACTTAAACCCGAATGCAAACCTGCTAATTTTTCTTTTGCCCACAAACCAAAACCTGCCAAAGTGGTTGTAATGGTTGGCACACCAAACGCCAAACTCTCCAAAGGTGTGTAACCCCAAGGTTCATAATAGGATGGGAAAACAGAAAGATCGCACCCAACGAGTAAATCATAGTAAGAAACATTAAACAATTCATCGTGTCCATTGAGATAGCTTGGCACAAAAATAACTTTGATGCGGCTATCAGGTGCATTGTATAAGCCATATTTTGCTAAACGTTGCAACACGGGGTCTTGTTCGGGATTGTGCAAATGATGGGTCAAAATGCGGTTGTCATCAGTGGTAGTTGCTGCGTTGCCATGCTGTAAATGGTCTAACAAAGAACGACGTACCCCTGCATGATGAGCTGGCACCATAATGTAGGCAACAAGACAACGTTCAAGGTTTTGTTGGTGCAAGGTATGGAGAGCATCAATAAAAATATCTATCCCTTTGTTGTGAAATTCATAGCGTCCGCTTGTCACTACCAAATAAGCATCGGAATCGATGGGAGAATGGCACACGGCTTCGGCAACAGATAACAATTTTTGTCGGGCTTTGTTGCGTGCTTGTTGCAGGGCTTCGGCATTGGCAGGCACAAACGCATCGTCAAAACCATTGGGAGTCACCAAATCGACTGTTTTTTGCAAAAACTGTGCGCACTCTTTGGCGGTCAACTGGCTCACGGTCGTAAAACAATCGGCATGATGGGCGCTCGTTTTTTCGAGCGACTGCTTGGCGGTCACCCCAAATTGTCGCGCCAACTGTTCGGCTTTATAGGTTGATAAGGATTCATACAATGGCATACCATTGCCCGCAATACAACGCCCTAAAACAGTGGCGTGGGTTGTGAAAACAGTAGCTACATGAGGTAGATTTTGACGAAGATAGAGAATGCCAGTGCCGGTCATCCATTCGTGGAATTGTGCCACAATGCTCGGTGTAATGGTGGCATGAAAATGGGCAAAACTTTCGATGACCTTGCCCGCTGCATAGCCAAACAAAGCCGGCTCTATGTAATCCCAACCACCATCGATGGAGTCTAACTGAAAATTAAGCCAGAGGTCAGTAAAAATGTCGTTTTTTTGTGAAAACAAAGGTGTGAAGTCAATAAGAATAGCAATAGGACGGTCGGGAATGTTCCAATAGCCTATCCGAATCTTCAAACCTTCGCTTAAAGCCTGTTCGCGCCATGCCTTATAGAGTTGTTTATCCTCTGTAAAATCGGGATTTTCGCCCTCGCCTTTCCATACATCGGGACCAATGAACAGTAATCTTTCGTCCAATTTAGGACGTAATACAGGTGTTTTTGAGGCTATGACGGTATAGATACCGCCTACTTTGTTACAGACTTCCCAACTTGTCTCGAACAAGTAGTCAGGTAAGGAATGTTGCTGCATTTTTCTTTTTTTGAGGTGTTAAAATACTTTATTATCAGCGTAAAAAAGGGGTGTTAAATAGCATATAGGGCTGCAAAGGTAGACAAAATATCTTATAAAACCGCTTTTTGTTGCTATGAAGTCACTAAAAATAGTTGTATTTTGTTGCAAGGCAGAAAATAAGCTCAACATATAGCGATTTATTAAAAAATCATTTTTATCAAACATATTCTTGATTTTGTAGTGTTATCATATTTTTATTTTTGGCAATCATATTTCCATATATTGTGTCGTTTGGGTTTATTAGAAAAACTATGGTCATCAAAAAAACTGCAAATTTAGTGACTAAATACTTTTTCTATGCTCATAATTATACTCCAAACGGTAGATTTGATTTTTCAAGTGATTTATTGTGGTTCGTGGATAGGTTTTATGTGACTTTGGGATAATTATAACATCTTATTGTTGGTTATTGATTTTTGATTGCAAATTGAATTGAGTAGTTGTTCAAATAGATGTGGTAATTGTCAAAATCTATGTTAATAATCAGGTGTTGGTTGTTTTTGGTTCAATAAAATATGGGATTTTTATCGGGTGGCGAAGCGCGTTAGGGATGCGGAGGGTGGCGTTAGCCAGTGCGGAGAGCAACGTAGCACCAAGCGTAGCGAAGCCCGCAGCAGCCCGACCCGCAGGGAAACGCCCAAATAATAATAATAATATTTATGAAGCAAAAAAATAGGAGTTGCACAAATTGGGGTGCATTATTGGGTTTATTATGCTAAAATAACCGTACCTTTGTGCCGAAAAATGTTGTACCATAATAACGATAACAGTTTGTACTGTTGCGTTATTGTTTTTTTGTTTCGAAAATTAAATTTCTATCATTTTTTAATAATGGCAAAAAAAGTATTGATTATTGGTGCGGGCGGCGTTGGCAACGTAGTTGTTAAAAAGTGCGCGATGATGCCCGAAGTTTTTGGCGACATTATGTTGGCGAGCCGTACTTTGTCGAAGTGTGAAAAAATTGCTTCGGAAGTGACCACAACGCGCATACAAACCGCGCAGGTCGATGCAGATGATCCGCAAAATGTTGTGGCTTTGATAGAACGTTTTCAGCCTGATATTGTTATTAATGTGGCTTTGCCTTATCAGGATTTGCCGATTATGGACGCATGTTTGGCAACAGGTGTGCATTATTTAGACACGGCTAATTATGAGCCTAAAGATGTGGCAAAATTTGAGTATAGCTGGCAATGGGCATATCATGAGCGTTTTAAGGAGCGCGGCATTATGGCGTTGTTGGGCTGTGGTTTTGACCCAGGTGTGACAGGTGTTTTTACGGCATACGCCGCTAAACATTATTTTGATGAACTTCATTATTTAGATATCATCGATTGTAATGCGGGTAATCATGGCAAAGCTTTTGCTACTAATTTTAATCCCGAAATCAATATCCGCGAAATTACTCAACGTGGTAAGTACTACGAAAATGGGCAGTGGGTAGAGACAGATCCGTTGGAAATTCATAAGGCGATTCATTATCCCGAAATCGGGGAGCGCGAGTCTTATTTGTTGTTCCATGAGGAGTTGGAGTCGTTGGTGAAGAATTTTCCTACTTTGCGTCGGGCGCGTTTTTGGATGACGTTTGGACAGCAATATATTACGCACCTTATGGTTTTGCAAAATGTGGGTATGACGCGTATCGACCCTGTGATGTATAAGGGTGTGGAGGTTATTCCTTTGGAGTTTTTAAAGGCGGTGTTACCCGAACCTGCTTCGTTGGGCGAAAATTATACAGGTCAAACTTCTATCGGTTGCCAAATCAAGGGTGTTAAGGCTGGCAAAGAACGAACTTATTATGTGTATAATAATTGTGACCATGCCGAAACATACACGGAAGTACAAGCCCAAGCGGTGTCGTATACAACCGGCGTACCTGCGGCAATTGGCGCGGCATTGATGCTTACTCATGCAGATTGGATGAAGCCGGGTGTCTATAATACCGAAGAGCAAAATCCTGACCCTTTCATGGCATTGCTCAACAAGCATGGCTTGCCTTGGCACGAACAAATTGATATCGAACTTCCGCATACCTATTAACATAGGGTTTATCGGGTTTTGACGCAACTTTTTGTATATGTTTTAGCTGCCTATTCATAGAAAAAACTATGGATAGGCAGTTTTTTTTGTTAACTTTGGTGTTTTGCATAGAATAATTTGTGGGTCAAAATAGTATTTGTTGTTGCTGGGATTGGTCGGCGAGAAATTGGGTGATTATTTTGGGAAAAGGATATTGGCTTAGGTCAGCGGCAGGAATGTGTTGCCATTCGGCGGGCGTAGTGGGCGTAGTGCGGCAGGTGATGTGGTGAAAAATGGCGTGTACTGTTCGGTGGGTGAGTTGTTGAGTGTATGGTTTTGAGGTGTTTTCGATGGCAATGTTGGTTTGTAAGAGTTGGTTGATATGTGGGAAGAGTTCGACATTGGTGAGTAGTTTGTTGGTCTCTATGCAAGGAAATTCGTATAGATGCTGCCATATATCGCGGGCTGTTCGGCGGTTGATATAGATTTGTTGTTGTGGGTCGGTGATGAGAAGGTAGTGGAAAAATCGTTCTTTTTTGACGATCTTTTTTTCCTTGATGGGTAATGTGGTGGTCTTTTTTTGTTCGAAAGCAATGCAAATGTTTTGCAAGGAACAAGTGTCGCAGTTGGGTTTTGGGGTGCATTGTATAGCTCCAAAATCCATAATAGCTTGGTTGAAATCGGCGGGACGGTTGGGTGGCAGGAATTGATTGGCTAATTGGGTGAATTGCTGTTTGCCTTTGGTGGAGTCTATCGGGGTTTCTATGCCAAACACGCGCGACAAAACGCGAAAAACATTGCCATCTACTACAGCATGGGGCAGGTTGTAGGCAAAAGAGGCTATAGCAGCGGCGGTATAGTGTCCTACGCCCTTGAGTTGTAGGATTTGTTGGTAAGTGTTTGGAAAATGTCCGTCGAGTTGGTAGGCAATATGTTTGGCAGTGGCGTGGAGGTTTCTTGCGCGCGAATAGTAGCCGAGTCCTTCCCAAAGCCGCATAAGGTCGTCGGTAGAAGCATCGGCAAGATGTTTAACAGTAGGAAAAGCAGCAGAAAGACGTTCGTAATAAGGCAAAGCCTGCTCCACGCGCGTTTGCTGAAGCATGATTTCAGATAGCCATATTAAGTAGGGATCTTGGGTATTTTTCCAAGGCAATTGGCGTTGGTGAATTGCCCACCATTGCAGTAATAAGGTTGTGAATGGCGACATGTTTTTTTGTATGGGTATTATTTATACTATTTCCCCCTTGCTCTCCCGCAGAAAAATGGCAGGAAAATGCAAGAGGGAAATGGGCGGTATTGGTTATATGGCGGTATAAAAAAGTTTTTTTAGAACAAACCCGGAATATTGAAACCCGGTGGCAACATATTACTTGTCACTTTTTGCGTTTCGGTATTATTGAGGGTTTCGGCTTTTTCTAAAGCACGGTTCAACACACTCAACAACACCTCTTCCAACTGCTCGGTATCACCGTCTTCGATAGTAGCAGGGTCTATGGTGATGCTAGTGATTTTTCGATTACCAGTCACCGTCACACTCACACCATTGGCTTGGTGTTGAACGGTCATGCCGTCCAATTTTTTTTGGGTATCCAACATCGCTTGTTGGGCTTTCATCAAAACGTCAAACATATCTTGAAAGATTTAATTAGAAAGAATAGAAAAATAACAGCGCAAAGATACGGCAATTTGGGCAAAAAAAGAAAGGCAAGATGCTTAATCTTGCCTTCTTTCACACACTAATAAGTCACTATGGTCAAAACGTTCACTATGATTTATGAAAAAGAAACATTTGTATTGTAAAGTGTCGTGACTTCGCGTCAGAACCTACTACAACGCTAATTTAACTGCTTTTTGATTGAGTTGTGTTACTATGATTGTTTTATGATGCAAAGATAGGGGCTTTTCCTCAATCTGTAAAATACTTCTTGACGAATGGTATGTTTTGCTTGATAAACGGTAAAATGAAGTGGTAAATGGCGAAAACGGTCAAGTAGTTGGGAGTGTTTTGGGGAAGATAGCTTTACTATTACTCAACAAAAAATTAATAGGTAAGCAACCATATTAGACAAACATACGTTTAGTAAAATAAAACTCGTTTTGCAAAACACAAAGTTCTTTTTATTAAAAAATAATCTACATTTTTTAACGTTCTAAAACACATTGAAACATGAAACAATTATTGTTTACTTTTCTAAGCATTTGCTTATTGTCCATAGCTTTTTTTAGCAGTTGCTGTAGTGACTGCGATCATATAGAATGCCAAAACGGAGGGGTTTGTAACGGAGGTATATGCGATTGTACCGAAGGTTGGGGTGGCGATAATTGCCAAACAGCCATTTCCTGTAGTGTTGTGACTTGCGGAGTCAACCAGACCTGTGTGGTAGACAGCACCACCAATACAGCTAACTGCGAATGCCTACTCGGTTGGGCAAGCGATGCCACCGGCGAATGTAGCATAGATATTAGCACCATTTTGACGGGCGGTAACAATGCTAATGGCACTTTCTACACTGTTGTAGACTCATGTAATTTAAGTATTTTTTTCTATTCAGCCCATCTATATGAAGCACCCAGCGGCGTAACATCTTTCTATATCGAAGGCTGGGGTGGTTTCGATGCCCCCATTGTCGTAGCACTTGCCAATGTTATCGATTCAACACACTTTGTCATATCCGAACAAACAAATCCTAATTGGGGTTTAACCATCAATGGAGCAACAGGCACATTTAGCGCTGATGGTAGCACTATTGTTTGTACCTATACCATTACTTTTGCAGATGGCATTACCGAAAGTTGCACCATGACCATGACGCGTATATGATAGCAGTTATTTACTCAAACCCATAAAAAAAGCGCCTATTCGTTCTATGAGCGAATAGGCGCTTTTTCATATATTACTGTTCCATTTTGCTTAAATAGTCGATAATAACTCATTGATTTTTTTGGGCGTTTCCCTGCGGGTCGGGCTGCTGCGGGCTTCGCTACGCTTGGTGCTGCGTTGCTCTCCGCACTGGCTAACGCCACCCTCCGCATCCCTAACGCGCTTCGCCATTCGAACAAAAATATCCTTATTTTTTACAGCAAAAACAACTTTCTTCCGACAAAATAGATAAAATAGAACACTACCAAACAACACGGCTTTTACTCTTCGCGACCATGACAGTTTTTATACTTTTTGCCACTACCACAAGGACACATATCGTTGCGCCCTACTTTGGGCATGGTTCTTTTGACCGTTACTGACTCGCGCACAACGTTTTCCTCTTCTACTGGCGGCGGTGGCGGTGGTTGATTATTCACCGACACACGCATTGGGTTTTGGCGAACAGGCGGACGTTCGTGGTGTTCTTCACGATTTGTATGAGTATGGCGCATCGGATTTTTAGGACGTTGTTGCTTTTCTTCGTTTACCTGTTGCGGATTAGCCATTGGCAGCGAAGCTCTGAACAAATAACTCGTAATATCGCTGTTGAGGTCGCTAATCATATTGCCAAAGATGTCAAAAGCTTCTTTTTTATAGATAAGCAATGGATCTTTTTGTTCATAGATAGCGGTTTGCACCGATTGTTTCAATTCGTCCATATGGCGCAAATGTTCTTTCCACGCTTCGTCTATATACATCAGCGATACGGTGCGTTCCAATTCGCGCACCAACGGGCGACAATTTTGCTCGTATGCATCTTTCAAATCTACTGCAATGGTCAAATTGCGTCTGCCGTCCGAAAATGGCACGATAATTCGTTCGTATTCTTGTTGTTCATATACCTCTTTGATAATTGGATAGGCTTGCGAGGCAATGTGTTCGGTTTTGCGTTTGTAAAACTCCATCACTTGTTCAAACAAATGCTTGCTCAATTGATTGGGTTTTTCGTTGGCAAAAGTGCTTTCGCTAATGCCCGATTCGGTGGCAAAATGGCGAATTACGTCCAATTCAAAGCCTTTATAGTCACCTATTTCTTTGTAGTAGCTCGCAAGGGCTTCGCACAATTCGTGGAAAGTGTGGTTGAGGTCAACCGACAAGCGTTGTCCCAAAAGAGCATGACGGCGTTTGCCATAAATCACCTTGCGTTGTGCGTTCATCACTTCGTCATAGTCTAACAAACGTTTACGCGTACCAAAGTGGTTTTCTTCTACTTTTTTCTGGGCGCGTTCGATGGATTTAGTAATCATAGAATGTTGAATCATTTCACCATCTTTCAAACCCATTCTATCCATAACAGCAGCAGTTCGGTCAGAGCCAAACAAACGCATGAGGTTGTCTTCCAGCGAAACAAAAAACTGCGACGAACCAGGATCTCCTTGACGACCCGCACGACCACGCAACTGACGGTCAACACGGCGCGACTCGTGGCGTTCTGTACCAATGATAGCCAATCCACCCGATGCCTTCACTTCGGGACTCAATTTGATGTCCGTTCCGCGACCTGCCATATTTGTCGCAATAGTCACCGCGCCCGACTGTCCGGCTTGTGCCACAATTTCGGCTTCGCGCTGATGCTGTTTGGCGTTCAGGACGTTGTGTGGAATGCCACGCATACGCAACAAACGACTCAAAATCTCCGAGTTTTCGACCGATGTTGTACCCACCAAAGTAGGACGACCTGCCTCACGCAAACGTTGTACTTCGTCTGCCACAGCATTGTATTTTTCGCGTGCTGTTTTGTAAACAACATCTTCCATGTCGTTTCGAACAATATCGCGATTCGTAGGAATGACCATTACTTCCAATTTGTAGATTTCCCACAACTCACCAGCCTCGGTCTCGGCAGTACCGGTCATACCAGCCAATTTGTGGTACATACGGAAGTAATTTTGCAATGTAATGGTAGCAAAGGTTTGCGTAGCTGCCTCGATTTTTACATTTTCTTTGGCTTCGATGGCTTGGTGCAAACCATCTGAATAACGGCGACCATCAAGAACACGACCTGTTTGTTCGTCTACAATTTTTATTTTGCCCTCGTCGATGATATATTCCACATCTAACTCAAACAAAGTATAGGCTTTTAACAATTGTTGAATGGTGTGAATGCGCTCCGATTTAACGGCATAATCTTGCATCAAAGCGTCTTTGAGTGCAATTTTTTCGTCTTGACCTGCATCGATTTTTTGAATTTCGACAATAGAACTACCAATATCAGGAATGACAAAGAAGTTGGGGTCTTCGCTCGAACCCGTAATAAATTCGATTCCTTTGTCGGTCAAGTCAACTGAATTATTTTTTTCTTCTATCACAAACAACAACTCTTTGTCCACTTCGGGCATACGTTTGTTGTTTTCTTGCATATAATAATTTTCGGCTTCGGTCAAGATTTTTTTCATGCCCGTTTCGCTCAAAAACTTAATCAATTGTTTGTGTTTGGGCATACCACGGTGGGCGCGCAACAATGCCAAACCGCCTTCAAATTGATTTGTTTTGCCTTCGCTAATCAACTTTTTGGCTTCGTTCAAAAATTTACGGCTTAGTTCGCTTTGTGCCTGCACAACACGCTCAATACGTGGTTTAAGCGCTTCAAATTCTTGTTGTTCGCCTTTATCAACAGGACCCGATATGATAAGCGGCGTTCGGGCATCATCAATCAATACCGAGTCAACTTCATCGACCATTGCGTAATGATGTTTGCGTTGTACCAATTCGGCGGGCGAAAACACCATATTATCGCGCAAATAGTCAAAGCCGAATTCATTGTTTGTTCCGTAGGTAATATCCGCATTATAGGCATTGCGACGTTCGGGTGTATTTGGGCGATGTTTGTCGATACAATCGACGCGCAACCCCAAAAAGTTAAACAGCGGAGCTTTCCACTCCGAGTCGCGACGAGCCAAATAGTCGTTCACCGTCACGATATGTACGCCCTGACCAGCCAAAGCATTCAGATAAGCAGGCAGTGTTGCCACCAAGGTTTTTCCCTCACCGGTTGCCATTTCTGCAATTTTGCCACTATGCAAAGCAATACCCCCAATCAACTGCACATCGTAGTGCAACATATCCCACGTTACGGTATTGCCTGCTGCCACCCACGAATTTCTATAGCTAACAGAACCATTGTCATTAATGACGATACTGGGCAAACGCACTGCCAATTCGCGGTCTAAATCGGTTGCAGTAGCCACCAATTCAGTATTTTCTTTGAACCTTCGCGCTGTTTCTTTAACAACAGCAAAAGCTTCGGGCAGTAGTTCGTTCAAAATTTCTTCGAGACGCACATCGCGTTCTTTTTGCCACTCGTCTATTTGCTTGTAATAAGTTTCTTTATCGTCGGGATCCAAATCGGGGTTGTCTTTGATATACTGTTGCATATCGCCTATTTGTTGGTCAATTTCTTGCAAATAGTCGGCAATACGTTGCTTAAAATAGTCCGTTTTTTGGCGCAATTCATCGTTAGACAAATGTGCTAATTTAGCATATTCGGCATTAATTTGTTCGACACGCGGCATGGTTGCCTTAATGTCTTTTTCCGCTTTATTGCCAAAAATGGCTTGCATGATTTTGGTAAAAAAACCTGCCATGATATATGGGTCGCTTTATGTAAAAGATAGTATAATTATTCAGCAAAATGCGCCACACCTGCTACAGCCAGTAACATGGGCACCTATTCTATGGGATATATCAAATTATGCACCAATATTATTTTGGGCAAAAAACAAGACATTTTGTCTGTTATTGACACAAAAACGTAGTGCCATTATGACAGACATCTAATCGAACCACAAAGTTACGACAATTTGAGCAATTTTGGATAATTGAACAGAATATTGCTCAAATTTTGTCTATATTTTGCCATAATTTGCTCTATGAGGCACAAAATCTCATTTTTTTTTGCAGAAATAAAAAAAAATAATCATTTGCTTTGTAACTTGGTATTAATTTGGTAACTTTGTAGGTTAAAAGCCCCCTTGTTCAAAACAAAGACAATATAATTGGTTTTTATGGGCAAAAAATACTGTTGGGCGTTGCTATAATATGCTTTTTTATAGCTACAAAATGCAATGCCTCGATGGAAGTTTGGCGTTTTTTGTGTAGACGCAAACAGGCGGAGGAAGGCTATAGCCGAAACAAAATAATTTAACATAAATGGACAAAAAATGGGTTTTAAAACAAGTAAACGAATGGCAGGTTGAACATCTGTACGAGGCACTTAGGGTGAATCGTACTATTTGCAGATTATTGGTGCAACGCGGCATTAATACTTTTGAGGAATCTAAAAAGTTTTTTCGCCCACAATTGGAAGAACACCTATACGATCCTTTTTTGATGAAGGATATGGACAAGGCTGTTGAAAGGATTGACCGCGCCATTAACAGTAAGGAAAAAATCCTTATTTATGGAGACTATGACGTAGACGGAACAACGGCTGTGGCTTTGGTCTATGAATTTTTTAAGGATTTTTACTATCATGTCGATTACTACCTCCCCGACCGCTATAAAGAAGGTTATGGAGTCTCGCAACAAGGCATAGAGTGGGCAAAAGAACATGGTTTTTCGCTCATCATCGCCTTAGATTGTGGTATCAAAGCCACTGCAAATGTAGCATACGCCAGCGAGTTGGGCATAGATTTTATTATTTGTGACCACCATCGCCCCGACGAGCAACTGCCCAAAGCATATGCTGTCCTCGACCCCAAAAGGGAAGATTGCAACTATCCATTCAAGGAGTTGAGCGGTTGTGGCATTGGGTTCAAACTGCTCTGCGCTTTGGCACAAACCAAAGATTTGCCTTTTAAGCGTATAGCCAAGCAATTAGATTTGGTAGCGGTGAGCATTGCTGCCGACATCGTGCCAATTATCGATGAAAATCGCGTTTTGGCGCATTATGGTTTGCGCAAACTCAACCACAGCCCGCGCCATGGCTTACAGTCGCTTATCGAACTCAATGGTTTGCAGCGACATTTGACCGTTTCAGACATTGTGTTTACCATCGCGCCGCGCATCAATGCCGCAGGACGTATGGATGATGCCAAACAAGCTGTCAAGTTGTTGCTGTCGCAAGAACCAACCTCGGCACGAAAGAAGGCAGGCGAATTGCAAGAACACAACCAACAACGCAAAGAAATCGATTCGGGTATTACCAAAGAAGCTATCCAAATTTTGGAAAGTGATGCCGATTTTGTGAACCGCAAAACCACCGTTATTTATCAACCACATTGGCACAAAGGTGTTATTGGCATTGTGGCTTCGCGCCTCATAGAACGCTATCATCGCCCAACCATCGTCCTTACCTTGTCTAATGGTATGGTAGCTGGTTCGGCGCGTTCCGTACCCGGTTTTGATATTTATAACGCCATTCAATCGTGTAGCGATTTGTTAGACCAATTTGGCGGACACAAATACGCCGCAGGTTTGACAATGAAAGAAGAATTTGTTGCTACTTTTATGCAACGCTTCGACCAAGTGGTGGCAGAAAGTATAGACGAACAACTGCTGATACCCGAAATCCATTTAGATTCCGAAATTGACTTAGCCGAAGTTACGCCCAAGTTCTACAATCTGTTGCGCCAATTTGCTCCTTTTGGACCTGGCAATATGAAGCCCATTTTTGTGGCGCGCAACCTCACCGACGTGGGTTGGTCGTCGGTGGTGGGCAACAACCATTTGCGCCTCATTGCTCGCCAAAAAAGTGGTCATTCGCTCAAAGGTATTGGCTATAATATGGGCGACAAATACCAATATGTCGCCAACGGACAAGCCTTTGATGTTTGCTTTACGCTCGAAGAAAACATATATAATGGCGTAACAAGTCTACAAATGAATATCCGCGACATCAAACCCACAGGCGCAGTCATAGAACAAGTCGAAATTATTGAGGCATTGGAGTATGACATGGAATAAATACCTGCGAAAGTAAAAATATTCTTTCCTGCTGCCATAACGCACAATAATTTTTATGTTTGTGCGTTATGGCAAAAAATTATTATTAACTAATTGTATTGTATATGTCTATCCAAAAAAGTATAGCTGTTGTGGTGCTAATGGTGACCGTTATGAGTTTTGTAACAGGTTGCGGCAAGAAAAAACGTTGTGGCGATTGCCCCAAATTTTCCTACATCACGGTGACAAGTGAGTGTTGCAGAATTGTGTAGAAAAACTCTTGCCAATTATTAGCCATGAAAAAAGCGGACACACTCCTCGAAGAGTATTGTCCGCTTTTTTGTGTTATGCAGCAACATTATTTAACTATTCATCGCACCGATATACATAATTAAACGTACCATCGACGGCATCGTTGCTATTCACATAGCCTTTTTTGATGATATTAACACTAAAATTAGTAATCGTACTGCCTTCGGGTAGCTCGAAAAATCGGTCTGGAATAAAGGTAAAGGAATAGATGCGGTTGGCTTCGTTGGTCATTTTGGTTAAAGAACCGTCATTGTCTGCCGAGCCTACATTTTGCGCCGATTTGTATGCCACACCATTGTTATCTGTTGCTCTGATGAACAAAAACAATTCGTCGGGAGATAGCATGGTGGATTTTTGCTCAAAATTGTTGTCATAGATGATAGTTATAACATCTTCGCCACGTAATTTCATGGTGTCGTTGGTCGAATAATCAGTTATATATGCAATAGGAAAAGAATAGATTTTTCGGTTTGGGCTTGCAGGACGTTTGATATCAAGCATAATATCTTCTGTTTTGTTCTCCAACTCACATGCTCCGCCCGATCCGCCGTCTTTCATTTTTGCTAAAAAAGCCAACTTGCCACTTGCAAAAATTTCATCTGCCGATTTACCATATAGTTCGGTAGGAATGAACTCAAACTTCCATTTGTCGCCTTCCACTTTGGTGAGCGCCATAGCTTCGCTGGAACTGCTCCACGAGCCGTTGCCGCCCGCACCAACAGGGTCGGCAGGCATCCATGTCCAGAGGTATAGCTGTTGGTCGGTGCCTACCAATTTTTGACATTCGCATTGAGCTATGTCGATATAAAGTGTTACCATTTCTTCGGGATCCATCGGATCGGGTTCGAAATAGGCTTTTTGTGCCAAGGCTGTTTGCGACAAAAACGCTATTGCCATGACTATATAACAATAAATAAATAGTTGTTTATACATGATGTTTGTTTTTGAGGTGTTTTATTGACGGTCAAGGATATAGAGGTAGCCTGATGTTACATCGGGCGCACCATCAACGGTACAATAACGGCTAGCCTGGATTTTTAGTTTATTGTCAACGGGACGCGTGGGACCTCCAAGTCCCAATTCCATTGTTTGGTTGCCATCATTGAGGATTAACGTGGTGGGATACGTTTCGTCATCAAAACTCCATGTACCGCTGTTGCTACCCAAATAGTTGATGGTAGAACCTGCATCTATAGTATACGTATACGGTGTGCTACTGCTACTAAAAGTGATGGTCATGGGTGTAGTGCCAATGCCAAAAGTAGAAATATCGCGCCATTGTTTTTCGGGTATGGGCTGAACACCATCGTATTGCACCACTTGACTAACCTGCCATTTATCGCTCAAACCCTCTACTTTGCTGGCTGCTTCTTCGGTCAATACGCATTCTTGCTCTTTGCAGGAGGCGAGCCACAACGCTGGCAATAAGCTTAGAAAAAAAGAAATTCTTATGATAGTTTTCATGTTTTTTGAATTTTGAGTAAATGAATACATTATTGACAACCACCTGTTGGGTTGGGTTCCATATCGGGATTGCCTCTTAGTTCATTATCAGGAATTTGGCACACCATTCCATTACAGTCCCAAGGCGCTATACCGCGAATTTTTAGGTCGGGACGGTTGCGTACAGCTTGTCGTTTGAGTTCGTGCAAACGGTTGCCTTCGCCCACCAATTCTAAGCGGCGTTCGTTGCGGATAATGGTAATGAGGTCGCTGGTAGTAGTACCTGCTGGCACTTCACCCAGACCTGCACGAGTGCGAATATCGTTAATGTCTTGGAAAGCTGTGGTAGTATTGCCCAATTCGGCGGCGGCTTCGGCTCTGATAAGTTTCATTTCCGTCAAATGCACAATGGGGACGTGTGTATAGGTGGTGATAGGAAATTTGGTGCATTCAATATTGCCCATTGTGTTGGCAACATACCATTGTTGTGTTCGCAAATCATCGGGGTTGGCAGTGGCTGCCACAAACATATCGTTGGACATATAGGCTGCTGCCAAACCTGTACTTGGGTCAGGACGGAAGTTGTCTCTAAATCCATTGTTGGATTCATCACCCAAACTCACACTCACGGTCTCAAAAATTGTTTCGGAACTTGCGCTGGTATTAAAGCGTTTCATCAAATCGGCTTCCATACTAAACCCGCCATTGTTTATCACATCGTTGGCAAGGTCGTAGGCTTTTTGGAAGTCGTTCATCTGAAAATATACTTTTGCCAAATAGCCTTTTGCTGCCCATTTGTCGGCATATATGTCTTGTGATTCGGGCAAAAGGGTGATGGCTTCATTGAGGTCGGCTATGATTTGGTTATAGACTTCGCCTACTGATGAACGATTGACCAAATCTTTACTCCATGCTGTTCTGATAGCAATGCCGGACTGTGTGTTGCCCGAAGTATAACCATACGGCTGTCCAAAGAAACGCACACACTCGAAGTGTGGAATGGCACGCAAAAACAAAGCCTCGCCACGCATTCGCGTTTTTTCAGCTTCGCTCAAACCAGTCACCAAGTTCATGTTGTCGAGCAAGAAATTGGCGCGTCCTGCCACACGAAAAGACTGTGCCATAAGGTTGCGGGTTGTGCCTAAAAAGATGTCAGTAGTCCAGGTATAATGAGCCAGCCAGTCGCCCTGAATGCGGGCTGCACTAATGTTGTCTGCCATGAGTTCGCCCAAAAATTGGGTATTTCCTCCCAAGGCATCTTTGTGGCTAAGGGCTTTGTAGGCACTATTCAAGACTGCTTGTGCGTCTTCGGGCGTGCTAATAAACTCTTCGAGCGTGATGCTATTAGATGGTGGATATGCTAAGTATTCGTCTCCACAACCTACCGAAAATAATCCTACAAAACCTACCAATATGCTATAGAAAAGATTTTTTTTCATTTTTTTAGTGGTGTTTTTTTAGTTAAAGTCGAAAGACAAACGAAGGTTATACGATTTTTCTTGTGGTCCAACAAGATAAGTCACGTTAGACCCACCCACGTTGCGTTCTTGAGCATTGGAGCGCCCACGTGCTACCTCTGGATCCCAACCGCTATATTCGGTAAAAGTCAAGAGGTTGTTGCCTACAAAAGCCAAGCGCAAATTAGAGAAAAATTTGCTTTTGTTTTTGAAATTATAGGCTAAAGTCAAGGTGCGCAAACGCACAAAAGAAGCGTCTTCTAACCAAAGCGTGTGGTTATTTTGCCAGATATTGCCGTTCAAACCCCAGTTAAGGGTGTTGGCGGTCAGCCTAGGATACATAGCTTCGTCGCCCGGCTGGTCCCAATGGTCAACTATATCACAACGAGTGTTCCAATCGCTCAAAATGGCGCGTTGGCGTTTGGCTGCATCATCATAGATTAGACCACCTAAGCTGAAGTAGAACATCGCATCAAGCGAAAAACCTTTGTACTCAAAACTGTTGTTGATACTACCAGTTAACCATGGATTAGGGTCTTTTTGGGCGCGACGTGCATTCGCTACATCATATTCAAAAGTTTCGTTGCCATCTTTATCCAAATAAACAGGACGACCTGTTGCTGGGTCAACACGCACAAAAGTTACCAAATAGTTGGTGTTAATGGCATAGCCCGGCACAGCGCGCGTATCGCCAAAACCACCATCTAAGGCATCAGGCGTAGCTGTTCCCACACTCACCACTTTGTTTTTGTTATGTGCTACATTGATGCGCGTTTTCCAATTAAATTTACCTACAATATTATGGGTTGTCAAAGAGGCTTCGATACCTTTGTTGTCTATCACACCCACATTTTGCCAAAAATCTAAAGTATTGAGACCCGATGAAGCTGAAACACTGGTTTTGATAATAGCAGCCGTTGTTCTTTTTTGATAGAAACTCACATCGGCGGTAATTCTATCGTTTAACAAACCAATTTCGACACCACCATCATAAGTTGTCACAAGTTCCCACTGAATATCGGGATTACCCAATTGTATAGGATATTGAATAGGTTGTCCATTATATGAGTTTTGGTCGCCCGATTGTTGGGTGAAATAAGTAGACCATTGTGCATTGGTATTGATTTCGGAGTTACCTGTTCTACCCACGCTGGCTTTCAATTTCAAGAAATTGATTACTTTGTTGTCACGTAAAAATGGCTCTTCGCTCATCAAATAACCTACCCCAACAGCAGGGAAATAGGCAAAACGTTTGTTAGCTCCAAAGTTGGACGAGGCATCACGTCGATAAGTAGCCTGTATATACCATTTTTGGTCAAAATCATAGTTGACTCGAGCAAAAGGGAAACTATGATAGCGCCAACGGTTTATCAACTGCGGCGTATCGTTGTATACTAATGTATCTATACCTGCGGGGTCGTCGTCGGCATCAGGATCTAGGTAAATAAAATCGGTGAGACCCGCATATTCATAACCTGTCGTTTCATCGCCTTTTTGAGCATATTCTTGTCCGATTAAAAACTTAAAGTGGTTGCGTTTATTAAGTTGCCAATCATAAGATAAAGTGGTATAGGTATTGATATTTCTGCTCATGGTACGATAATTTTTGGCAATGTCGCGGTTGCCTGTCCAAATTGCCGCTTCGTGGGTCGAGTTGTTATAGGTAGCTTGGTCATACGTACCAGAAGCTATAAACTCAAATCCTTTGAGGAATTTGTAGGTCAATTTTAGGTTGTTGATGGTTCGCCATTCGATGTCGCGCGGGCGTTGGTATTCGGCTTGCGCCACAGGGTTGCCATACAAATTGTAATAGCGTTTGTTGCCATCTTCAAAAATACTGTCTTGTCCTGCGGCATTGGGAATATAAATAGGATAAAAAGGCAAGGCAGTACTTTGGGCTGTACCCAAGCCACCTGCCCAAGCTTCGGCAACGCGTCGGTTTAATCCCCGCGCCAAACTTGTGCTTACACCAATGCTAAAATTTTCGCTGAACTTAAAGTCCAAATTAGCACGTCCCGAAATACGTTGGAAGCTATTGTTGCGCAAAAAACTTTCGCCATTTGAGTAACTCAAACCCACATAGCTACTCAAAAACTTACCCCCTTGCGACATGCTAAGGTTGTAGTCTGATTTGATACCATCTTGTAATACCAGTCCAATCCAGTCGGTATTGGTGGCTAAGGCTTGTTCGTGGGTGAAGCCACCGGGCAAAGGTACGCGTCCCACGCCACCATCATTTTCCCATGCTTCTTGTCGCAAAGCAATCCAGTCTTTGGTATCTAAAAATTGTACAATATTGGTCGGTTTTGCAAGACCAACAGTGGTACTAAAGTTGAATTTAGGTTTGCCCGATTTGCCGCGTTTGGTGGTGATGATGATAACACCATTGGCAGCGCGCGCGCCATAGATAGCCGTAGCAGAGGCATCTTTCAAGACCGAAATAGACTCAATGTCGTTGGGATTAATAAAACTTAGTGGGTTGTTGTTGGCACCAAAACTTTCGCCACTACGAAAATAGTCGGGTGACACCAAAATGCCATCTATGACATACAACGGGTCACCGCCCGAGCCAATAGAACTCAAACCGCGAATGCGCACCACCGAACCAGCTCCCGCAGCACCACTATTTTGGGTGATATTAACACCAGCCGCTTGTCCTTGTAGTCCTGTTTCGAAGCTTGACCCCACCACAGGAGTCACTTCTTTGAAATCCACTTTGGTGACCGCACCCACAATTTCGCGCTTGCGCTGAGTGCCATAACCCACCACAACGACTTCGCCCAGCACTTGGTTGTCTTCCAAAAGTTGGATACTCAATTCCAAATTTTGCCCTTTGCTGAGGCTAATGTTTTTGGTGGTATTTTGATAGCCCACAAAAGAAAATACTACCGAATAACTACCACTCTCCAGATTACCGATTTCGTATACACCGTCCAAATCGGTCAGTACACTACTTGTGGTGTTGGTGGCAGTATTAGTAGCCTTAACCGACACACTCGGTATCGGTTCATTCTTGTTGTCTGTGACCGTACCCCGTAGGACTGCTTTTTGCGCCCATACCTGACTACTGAACAGCAGCAAGAACACTAAACTACAGCAATGAAAGTAAATGTGTTTCATAAAAACTGTTTTTTCAGAGTACACTAAAAATTAAAAAAGGTGTAAAAATGGCTGCTAAGGTACGCACTTTGTCAAAAAACTGCAAATCTTTTGTCATTTCACGATTTTTTTACCGAAATTTTACAAAATATCGCGAAAAAAACAGGATTTTATTGTTACTTTTGCACTACTATCTGGCAAAAACAAGAATTTGTGTGCCATATACACTGAAATTGGTTGTCCATATTTTAAGGTTTGTTAATTTTATTATAAAAACCATATAACAAAACTATCTTAAAAACTAAACAACCTTGCACATTTCTAAAAAAATTATTTTTTTGTTTGTCAATTACCAAATTTGGCGCTACATTTGCCCGCTCAAACTGTGTTATCTCTGTTCTTTTAAAACATACCTCAAAAATTTTAAAACATATTTTAACGCAATGAAAAAACTTTACTTCTTCTTAGTGTTATGTGGGTTGAGCATTAGTTCTTTTGCTTCCCAATTAACATTTCGTTTCGATGCCTCTACACTAGATGGCATCTCGCCTGCGGGCATACACGTAGCAGGTGGTTTTCAAGACGAGGCGGGTTTTCCCGGTGATTGGAATCCTGCTACCGCATTGTTAACCGATGACAATTGCGATTTTATTTATGAACTAAGCGTTACTGTTCCTGACGGTACGTATGAATTTAAATTCGTCAATGGCAATGCGTGGGGTAGCGATGAGACGGGTATTCCTGCTACTTGTAATTCCAATGGCAACCGTACTGTTACAGTGAATGGGGATACGGTGTATGGTCCTGTTTGTTGGAACGATTGTGGTCCTTGCCTTTCCACTATGCCTACTACTGTTCCTGTTACCTTGCGTGTGGACATGAGCCTCGAAACGGTGACTGGTGTTGTAAGTGTGGCAGGTAGTTTCCAAGCTGCTGCTGGTGTTGGTGGTGACTGGACTCCCGGTGCTGCCGTAATGACCGACCCCGATGGCGATAAAGTGTATGAAATTGCTATGAACTTGGCTCCTGGTTGTTACCAATATAAATTCTTGAATGGTGACGAATGGGGCGAAGATGAAGGTGCTATTCCTGCTGAATGTAATGTGGGAGGCAACCGTCAATTTATTGCCAACTATAATGGCCTTGATGCGGCGGCAGTTTGTTACAAACAATGTGCGGCTTGCCCTACCACTGTGGATACAGCTACAGTAACATTCCAAGTCGATATGAGCCGTGTGGCTAACTTAGCCACTTTGGCAACGCAATACGGTATTGATGGTTATAGCCTTAGTTCTATTATTTCTGTGGCAGGTAGTTTTCAGGGTGCGGCTGGTGTTGGTAACAACTGGACTCCTGGTGCAGCAGTCTTGACCGACCCCGATGGCGACAAAATCTATACCCTTACCGTAGAATTGCCCGAAGGAACTTATCAATACAAATTCTTGAATGGTGATGCTTGGGGTAAAGAAGAGAGTGTCCCTAGTGCTTGTAATAATGGCGGTAACCGCGAGTTAGTGGTTAATGGTAGCGCCCCTGTCGTATTACCCGCTGTGTGCTTTGGCTATTGCGAAGACGAATGTCCTCCTGCTTTGCCTCCTGTGAATATAACTTTCCGGGTGGATATGAACGACGAAATCGTAAATGCTGATGGTGTATATGTAGCTGGTGGTTTCCAACGCCCTACCCAATGGGTGAAAGATACTTTGGAAATGACCGAAACAGAAGCTGGCAGTGGCGTTTATGAATATACCTATTTGTTGTTCCCTGGTGTCTATACCTATAAATTCTTTAATGGTGATGGTGGTGATGCCGAAGGTGAAACACATGACTTCGAAACAGGTGGTTGTGGTGTTGGCAACGGCTTAGGAGGTTATAACCGTTTAATGGATATTAGTGATGTAACGAGTGATTACAAATTACCTGTTTATCGCTACAACTCTTGCAACGAGTTGGCAGGTGGTGAATACGTAGGTATTACGCCTATCAATCAATTGGGCTTTAGTGTTAGCCCTAATCCATTCACCAATCAAACCATTATCCGTTTTGATAATACTACTAATACGCAACACAGCCTTAGTATCGTCAACGTATTTGGACAAGAAGTGCGTCGCTATAATCAATTAAATGGCACTTCTGTTGTGATAAATCGTGGTACATTGGCAAGTGGTATGTATTATGCCATTTTGACTAATAGTAAAGGGGAACGTGGTATCCAAAAATTGGTTATTGAATAATCGTTTTTCTACTATAAACTAACAAAACCGTCCGTCTTATTATTGAATAAGATGGACGGTTTTTTGTTTTGGGTGTATTAAAAAACGAGGTATTTTAGATTATTTTTTTGAAAGTAGTTTTTTGAGTTCTGCTATTACTTGGTCTTTATTTTGTAGTTCTTGGTCTTGGCTCTGTATTACTTGGTCTTTGTTTTGTAGTTCTTGGTCTTGGCTCTGTATTACTTGGTCTTTATTTTGTAGTTCTTGGTCTTGGCTCTGTATTACTTGGTCTTTATTTTGCAGCTCTTCGTCTTTGTTTTGCAAGGCTTCTTTATACTTTTGGATTTGAGTATCTAAACTTTGAAATTCCAACTCTATTTCATCTTCTATGTCCATTTGTTTGCGCAATTTTTCGTCGGCTATGGCGCGTGTCAAGCGCTGTGTTATTTTGTTTAATAAACGGGTT
>JAEUUX010000141.1 GCA_016787295.1 Chitinophagales bacterium | reverse complement strand
CAAAATGCCTACGATTTTGCTTGCTACCACAAAATTAAGCAAAGACCACAGCACGCCGGACGAATCCACGCGAAAAAGAACACCTTTTTTTGCTGCTTTTTTGGGTGAGCAAAAAAGCAGAATCACCATTTGTCGCTTACGATAATAGTATTTCGAGGAATGTTAAATGGCTATTATTTATACTGCTATCAAGTACGTAAAATCTGCCGTTATCAAATCCGAAAAGTATTTTCAATTCAGTATAATTGCCATAAAACAACCAAAAAATCCAATTATGATGCGCCTCATATTCATGGGTACACCCGATTTTGCTGTACCTTCGCTTCGTATTTTGCACGAACAAGGCTATAATATTGTGGCTGTCATTACGGCTACCGACAAACCCGCAGGGCGCGGCGGACACCTACAAATGTCTGCCGTGAAAAAAT
The DNA here is from genome assembly GCA_016787295.1 of Chitinophagales bacterium. GTDB lineage: Bacteria > Bacteroidota > Bacteroidia > Chitinophagales > UBA2359 > JAEUUX01. Next base: position 3,763 of record JAEUUX010000141.1, on the reverse strand, counting down.
ATGCTTTGGAACACAACCTGCCTGTCCTACAGCCGAGCAATTTGAAAGACCCTGCTTTTTCGGAACAACTACAAGCCCTGCAACCTGATTTGCAAGTGGTGGTGGCGTTCCGTATGTTGCCTATGAGCGTGATTACGGCTGCCAAATATGGCACCATCAACCTGCACGCTTCCTTATTGCCACAATATCGCGGGGCTGCTCCTATCAATTGGGCGGTGGCGAATGGCGAGACCGAAACGGGTGTCACCACCTTTTTTATAGAACAAAAATTGGATACGGGCAATATCATTTTTCAGGAAAAAACGCCTATTCTGCCACACGAAAATGCAGGCGACATACACGACCGTCTAATGACGATGGGAGCAGATTTGGTGTTAAAAACCGTTGATGCCATAGCCACTCAAACAGCCGTCGCACACCCGCAACCGATGGTGGAAAACAGCAAGCCCGCTCCCAAAATTTTTACGCCTACCTGCGAATTGCATTTTGAGCAAAGTTGCGTTGTGTTGCACAATTTGGTGCGAGGTTTGTCGCCCTATCCCGCTGCCTTCACCACTTGGAACGGACAAAGCCTCAAGGTTTTTGCCACCGAAGCCCTACCCACGCCTCACTCCTACCCTATTGGCACGGTGGTGTCGGACGGCAAATATGTTGATGTGGCAACTGTCGATGGTTTTTTGCGCCTTTTGGAAGTCCAATTGGCGGGCAGAAAACGCATGGATATTGCCGCTTTTTTGCGTGGGCAGAAATTAGTAGCTGCTTTGCCTTGTTAGATGATATTTCTCCTCCCTTTTCACCGAACAAAATCCCCCCATCGAAGGTACAGACCGCGATGGGGGGATTTTTTGTGAATACTGAAGCCCGCGTGGATATTCATCAACCTCTTGTGGATACGCATGAGCCTCTCGTGGATACACACAAGACGCTTGTGAAATGGCTAAAATAGGCAATGAATAGCGCAGGATATTCCAACAACATTCCAAACCTATAGGGACTATTTCGACAAGGTCTGGCGAATATCCAACAAGGTCTGGCGAATATCCAACAAGGTCTGGCGAATATCCAACAAGGTCTGACGAATATCCAACAAGGTCTGACGAATATCCGACAAGGTCTGGCGAATATCCAACAAGGTCTGGCGAATATCCAACAAGGTCTGACGAATATCCAACAAGGTCTGGCGGAAATCTAACAAGGTCTGGCGGAAATCTAACAAAGTTTGTAAAATTAGCTTTTTGAGCCACCAAACGCCTTTTTGTGTGCCAAAACGAACGGTAATGCTGCGAAAATTGTGTTTTTGTTGCGTTTGATAGCTGCAAAGGATATGGAAAATAGGCAAGAAAAATAAAAAATGTAGTTATCTTTGCGGCGCGGGAATGAAAGACCGCCCATTAAACAAAACCCTTCGGAGGTTTTGAACCTCCAAAGGGTTAAAAACAATTCATCAACCAAACCCCCATCCTACCTTTTGTCTATGGTTGTGCGGTGACGGGAGATGTTTGGAAGTTTTTGCGTTTAGAGGACAATATCATTACAGTAGATACGAAGGTATATTATCTCAACCAACTACCCCAAATTATCGGTATATTTCACCAAATCCTCCGAGAGTTTTTGAGCCTATAAAACCCCAAAAATAAAAAATCCCTTAGTTAGTGTTGGCTAACTAAGGGATTTCCTGTTGTAGGTCATAGTCTCTTCAAACCTTCAAAATACGAAAGCCGCCTTCGATTGAATAACAACAATTTGTACCTATTATCAGCTATTCCACAACAACCGACACTTCATAAGAATCAGGGAATTTGGGTACTGTCACCAAATTATAACTTCCCACAGCCGCAAAACATTCATTTGGGCTTTGGGTTATGGTATAAATGACGCTATGTTCAGCATCGTTGCGGCATACCTCCCTATTATCGTTGCCGCAATTGCTGGTATAAACGGCTATGGCAGTTTGGGTAGTAAAGTCAATGTCAATATTTTGAAATATACAATCGCAAAGATCGCAAGCAGTAGCATCTATAAAGGCTGCCAAGTCGCTTTGCGATTGCAGGACATAATGTCCTTCAGTAGGGCTAAAACAAAGATAGTTGAGCAAGTCGACTTCTTGAGCTTGGCACACATTGGCTACCTCTTTTTTACAAGAAGGCAAACAACACAAAACACTTGATAATATCACAGCAGTGATAAAAAAAGAAATTCGGTTCATGGTAAAACGGTTTTTAGGTTTATAGAAAAATAAAACAGTTCTTTGATAATAGGTTTATTAGTCTTGCAAAAACATTTCTATCAAAGATGTAATAAACAAACGCATTTTTTCTCAAAAGGGTTGCCTTGCGAAAAAAAATGCTATTTCCGCAAAACCTTCACAAGTCATAGATTGATCAACTTACCCCAAATTTGTCAAGTTTTAACCAGAACTTGTCAAGTTTTAATCCAAATTTGTTTGATTTTTACCTCATCTATAACCTTTAATGACTAAGATGTAGTCTTAGTAAAATGTTAAAAAAACCCAAAAATACTATCCATGCAACCTTTTGTACAATAAAATCATCATAGTATCGTTATGCAACAAAGTTATTAATGGTACTGGAAAATTAATAACTATTGTGCGAAATGTTAAATTTGCAAGAGGTTATATCATACAAACCAACTATGACATCACTGATAGTACGGCTTGGGATACGGCACTCACTAGTACTCGGGTTAAAAATGAAATCCTAAACTTGGTATCGGGCAAAAGAGTGTGGGTACGTGTTGCGGCTTTTGGTGCTGCTGGTCAAAGTGATTGGAGCGATGTAGCAAGCCGTATTGTGCCATAATGTAGGGGTTTTGTGTTTGTAACAAAGTAGGGTATGGAGATATAGTTCCATGCCCTATTTTTTATGCCTATTATTGGAGCAAGTGTGCTTTGCAATTGTTACGCACTCCTCCAAAAATGCAACAGCAATTAACGACAACTTATACTGAATTGAAAATACTTTTCGGATTTGATAATAGACGATGTCACGCACTCGTCCCCAAATGTTACATCATCAATTAACAACCATTTGCCGTTCCTCCAAATGCTATTATCGTAAGTGACAAATGGTGATTCTACTTTTTTGTTCACCCAAACAGCAGCAAAAAAAGGTGTTCTTTTTTCGAGTAGATTCGTCCGTCGTGTTATGGTCTTTGCTTAATTTTGTGGTAGCAAGCAAAATGGTGCGTAAGTTGTCTGTTCTGTTGTATTAGTTACCACAAAATGTAGGCAGAGTGACGTTTTTTATTATTCTTGCGTCTGTCAAAATAAGTTGTTTTAGAACAAGGATAGACCTCAAACTTCAAATATTCAAGACTTCCAAAGCCCATAATTTAAACGCTTATCAGTTGCCTGCCAAAGCAACTGATAAGCGTTTGTTTTTTAAAAAAATACGGTATTAAACAACACTACTGTTCTGTTTTACCTATTTTGTCGGAATAAAATGCTATTATTTCACACAACATCATAAATGTCCGAATGGCGAAGCGCGTTAGGGATTGTAAGGGCAGCCGCAGGCTGGTGCTTGTACCATAGCGAAGCGAAGCCCTGTAAAGCCCGACCCGCAGGGAAACGCCCAAATAAATCAATGTGTTATTATCGGACTTAGGCTGTACAGAAAAAAGAAAAAAGTTCTCCGTACTTTTGCGCTGTGAAACAAACAAAAATAACAGAGAACCCGTCTGAAAGACGGGTCAAAGATAGTACAAATGTTTGGAAAAACAAAGCACTATCTCGTGGGTCAGA
>JAEUUX010000136.1 GCA_016787295.1 Chitinophagales bacterium | reverse complement strand
ACTCTTTGCCAATACTCCAAAAAGCATTACCTTTACACTTTTAACTTACATAAAAACAGTTTTAATGAAACCTAAACACATTTTTACGATTTTTGTAGCGCTTTATGGCATAATGACTACTACGCTGACTGCTAATGCCCAAACTACTTTTGGTTGGCAACAAATTATTACATACTCCGAAACAAGTGGTGCAAATGATGTCCATGCCGCTGATTTAGATGGCGATGGAGACAAGGATATTTTATCTGCTTCACAAATTGACAATAAAATTGCTTGGTATGAAAACGGAGGCAGCGGTAACTTTGGACAACAGCAAATCATTACAACAGCTATTGCTTATGTAAGCTCTATCTATGCCGCTGATTTGGACAATGATGGGGATATAGATGTATTGTCGGCTTCTCAGGCAGACAATAAAATAGCCTGGTATGAAAACGATGGCAGCGGTAACTTTAGCACACAACAAATAATTACAACAGATACTGATGCAGCAACTGATGTCTATGCTGCTGATTTAGACAATGATGGAGATGTAGATGTATTGTCGGCTTCTGCCAATGATAACAAAATAGCTTGGTATGAAAATGATGGTAGTGGCAACTTTGGCATACAGCAAATTATTACAACGGCTGCTAATGGTGCATGGTCGGTCTATGCTGCTGATTTAGACAATGATGGAGATGTAGATGTATTGTCGGCTTCTGCCAATGATAACAAAATAGCTTGGTATGAAAACGGAGGCAGCGGCAACTTTGGCACTCAACAAACTATTATAACAGGTACTAATACTGCAATCGGTGTCTATGCTGCCGATTTGGACAATGATGATGATATAGATGTATTGTCGGCTTCGCAATACGATGACAAAATAGCTTGGTATGAAAATGATAGCAACGGTAACTTTGGTATACAACAAATTATTACAACGAATGCTGATGGTGTAAATTCTGTCTATGCTACTGATTTAGACAATGATGGCGATATAGATGTATTGTCGGCTTCGCGATACGATGACAAAATAGCCTGGTATGAAAACGATGGCAGTGGCAACTTTGGCATCCAACAAACCATTACAACGAATGCTAACTATGCCCAATCTGTCTATGCCGCTGATTTAGACAATGATGGCGATATAGATGTTTTATCGGCTTCTTGGGGTGATGACAAAATAGCTTGGTATGAAAACGATGATAGTGGCATCTTTGGGGAGCAGCAAGTCCTTACAATGTCAGTTGCTTCTAGTCCAGGTTCTGTCTATGCCACCGATTTAGACAATGATGGAGATGCGGATGTATTGTCGGTTTCTACAGCAGACCATAAAATAGCTTGGTACGAAAACGATGGCAGCGGCAACTTTGGCGAACAACACATTATTACAACTAATGTATTTTTAGCACTTTCTGTCTATGCCGCCGATTTAGACAACGATGGTGATACAGATGTATTGTCGGCTTCTGGCGGAGACAAT
>JAEUUX010000129.1 GCA_016787295.1 Chitinophagales bacterium | reverse complement strand
ACTTTTTTGCTCCATTTGCAATTGTCCCCGTTCGAATAAGTTGGAGTCCTGCTAAACCTGATGTAATTTCGTCAACTTCGCAAAGAATAGAAGCATACTTTGAATAATCATGTTTTTGAAACAGTTTACAAATACCGCACTCTATAATGTCGATTCCATAACCCAAACCATAAGTTTCTTGTTTGTCTGTAATGATATTGGCTATAAAACCATCTGAGTTTGCGTTTACGCTTACTTTGCTGTGAAACACTTTTATTAATCTCTGCCCGAACCAAGTATTTGTCAGTTTGGGTAAAAGTTTTTTAAAATACGCATGAATTTTGTTTTTAGGTTGGATATATGCTGTTGTTATTTCCAAACAAATTTTCCGAATGTTGCCAAAGTTTTCCCCTTTGGTGTCAAGTGTTTTTATGAGTGCCAAAAAGTAACTACAAAAATCAAGTCGTCTGTCAATTGGATTTTTTGAAATTTTTGCAAGGCTTGTATCAGCCGAAATTATTTTATAGTTATTGTCTATATCAACGATAATGCGGTTAAATTCGTTTGGATAATTTGACTTAATAAACGTAATAAAGTATTTTCTGTAATTGTCCATTTTTGTTTGCTGGGTTTTGATATATTTTGTGAGCCTTGTCACTAAACAAAATATAGGCAAAATTGTTGGAGACAACTTATCGTTCTTTGTTCGTTTTACTAAATGCGGAGCAATGCGGAATTATTGCTTTACTACTTTTGTTGTCCATATTTCGTCAGCAGTTTGAAGGCTAATGATATACGTTCCACTAACATAACCCGATAAGTCTATTGTCTCGTTTTGTTGTATTTTTGACTTTTCGAGCAGAATTTCGCCTTTAATGCCTTTGAGTGTTAACTTTTGGATATTGTTTTGTGCCAAATCAATATTCAAAATATCGTTGGCAGGATTTGGGTAAATGGATATTCCTTTTTGTTGAAGTGTTTCAATGCCAACAAACACATTTACGGTAACAACAAAACTACAGGTTTGATTATTACCTCCGTTATCTGTGCTTGTCCAAGTTATGGTAGTATTGCCTTCGGGAATTTGCGCGTCGGCAAGCGAAAATGCTACATTGTAGTTATTTATAGTACTTGCGATGCTGCAATTGTCCGAAATTCCAGTAGGGTCAAATTCGTTGCCGCTTACGGTATAAAAATGTGTTTCGTTGGCATCAACGGTTTGGTTGCCTACACAAGTTATTGTTGGGTTTGTTACATCGTCAATCACCACATTTTGAGTTTGGACAGAAGAGGTATTTCCGCTGTTGTAAATCCATATAACCGTTGTTGTACCTTGCGAAGTAATAGGTAATGTTACGCTGGGTGTACCCACAACCGTATTTCCGCAACCATCGGTGGCGGTAGGTGGTGTTAGGGTTGTTACCGAACATTCTGCCGTAACATTGGGCAGGGTTGCCACATTAGCAATGGGCGGCGTATTAATATCACATTGTTGGTACACCCTTACATGCCCGGATCCCTCTCCGTTTCCGTTGTTGTAGGGTGCGCCAATGGCAATAATGTTGCCATTGGCATTTAAACTAACGGCAATGCCCGGAAATTGGTTGAGTGCTTCGCCGACAATCGTGTTGCCTGTTTGTAACCAACTGCCCGAAATGTTTTCATATACGCGCACACTTCCATCAATGTTGTCACCGCCTTCTACACCTCGAGACCCAATAGCAAGGATGTTGCCATTGGTATTTAAACTCACAGAACACCCCGATTCGTCGAAATTATTTTCGCCGTAAATATCTTCGCCTATTTGTGTCCAAGTGCCTGCATTGTTCTGAAATACCTGCGCAAACCCGGCAGTATTAACCCCCGGTGCTCCAACGGCAATGATGTTGCCGGTGGCGTTTAAACTGACGGAATATCCTAATAAATTTTCCTGAAAATAGCCATTTATATCCTGACCAATTTGTGTCCAGTTGCCCGAAACATTTTGATATACCCGTACCTGACCTGCGGCACCGTTTCCGTTATCGCTATTGCCAAATGCTCCAATGGCAACGATGTTGCCGTTTGCACTTAAACTAACAGAGCAGCCCGACTGGTCAGATTCATTTTCACCGACAATATCTTCGCCTATTTGTATCCAATTGCCCGCAACATTTTGATATACCCGCACATCTCCTGCCCATGCTTCGTTTCTTACTGACCCAATGGCAATGATGCTGCCATTGGCACTTAAACTTACCGCATCACCAGATCTATCTTCGGCAGCTTCGCCGTTTATATCGCTACCTATTTGTACCCAATTGCCCGACATGTTTTGATATACCCGCACATGCCCGGAGTCGTTTCCATTTCCGTCGTTACGGGGTGCGCTCGCTGCAAGGACGTTGCCATCGGCACTCAAACTGACCGCGCTGCCAAATCTATCGCTGGCAGCTTCGCCGACAATATCGCCGCCTATTTGTGTCCAATTGCCTGCATTGTTTTGATATACCCGCACCTGCCCGGCATCAATTCCTGTTTCGTCGGCTAAAGGTTCGCCTACGGCAAGGATGTTGCCGTTGGCACTCAAACTGACAGAGTAGCCCGACCAGCAGTCCTCAGTTTCGCCGTCTATGTCAAGGCCTATTTGTGTCCAGTTTTGCGCTTGCAAATCAAACAATGCCATCATTAGCAAAAACACGTGTAAAAAGATATTTTTTTTCATGTCTAAATTTTATTTTAGGTGATGGAAATGATTATTTTCATTGGGCGCAAGGGGATATTTTGCCTCAATATTGGGGGGAAAGCGTGAAAAGGGGAAATTTATAGTTGCATGAAAAAGGCGGTAATTATGCCATAAGTGGGGATTTTTAGCGCCGAACTTCGCGTACTTCAAATAGAGCAAAAAAAACAATAGCATTTCGTTAACTCTGTTTTCGACAATACGGTTTTAGCGGCTGTTTTTATATAAATTATCTCTGTTTTCAATAATATCAAACAATCTTTTGTCTTTAAAGTTATCTATAATGATGTCTGCTTTCGTTAAATCTTGATTTCCTGAATTTGGATTATAGTATCCAATACAAAACATATCTGCTGACTTAGCCGCCAATACTCCATTGGTGCTGTCTTCAATGACAATACAATCACTTGGCTGCATCTTGTAATGGGTTGCAACTTTTAGAAAAATGTCAGGTTCGGGTTTGCCTTTCAATACCTGCTCTCCACTAACAATAAAGTCAAAGTATTTTTCAATGTCTAACTTTTGTAAAATTAGGTCAATGTTTTTCTTGAGTCCTGACGATGCAATAGTTAATATAAACCCTTTTTGTTTTAGAAAGTCAAGAAAATCAACTACGCCAGAAGTAGGGACAAGTTTTGTTTCGGTTAGAGTCTTATGCTTTAGTTCTTTTTCAATTTCTTTTAATTCTTCAACACTTTGAGATAAATTGAATTTGTTTTTTATATAAGTCCACATTTTAGTTGCGGAAATTCCGACAAATGTTTGGTGTTCTGTTATGCTAATATCAACCCCCAATTCTTTGAAAAAAATTTGGTTCACATTCAGGTAGAGTTTTTCACTGTCCAACAAAACTCCGTCCATATCAAATATTATTAATTTTTTCATGATAGTATGTTGTGTTTCATTTGGCTTATCACGAACGTTCGGTATTTGAAATGATTGTTATTTTTATCAAAGAAACTCTACGCCAAACTCTGTGGTGAGTGGCTATTTGATGCACCTATCACCAGCTATTTTGTTAAGCTCCATTGTCTAAGAACTTCAAATCGCTCGATTTGTTCTTGCGTCAGTCCCTTAACTGTTATTTCAACAGTAATGTATTTGTTATTTGAGTCAACCACATTGAAATCAAGCTCGCCTATTTTAACTTTAATGAAACTGATGCGTTTAGGATAATAAATATCAAGGTAGTTGAATATGTTTTGGGCATCAGAATTTGGGGAACTAATCAAAATCGGAGGAAAGGAAACCTTGAAAACAAAATTTTGCCTGCGAACTATAGCAAAATAGTTATCAAATAAATAGATGTCACAAGTGTTGTTTAAATAAATGTATGTTCTTATATCTCCTATATTCGGATAATATCTTGTCTCCCAATAGCGTAATTTGATGTTATTAAAGACATCATAACGCATAGTGTTTGTCTGCAAAGCAAATTGGTCAATAAGAATTTTAGTCCTCTTGTTATAAAAAACTATGAATATATAAGTTCCTATCAAGGAAAAGAGTATAAAAACTCCGTAAAATGTCAAGATAAAGCTCATAAGCATTAGTTGAATTTCTGTTGTGTATTGCTTAACTGTTTTGCTTATTTTCAGCACCAAAGTTTTAGGGTTGCACTACGCTAAAGATTTGCCAACAGGCATTTATTACTCAAACAAACAATCCATTTGTGAAAAAATAATTTACTTCATTGTTCTTCATGCAAAGGCACAAAGCAATAATTTTGCTGCAAAGTTACAAACTTTTTTATGGTGTCAAATTTTCCAGAAAAAAAATATTCACTTTAGTTCCTTTTTGCCATAATATAATCTATCTGTTGGAAATGGTGCTGTATATTCATAGCAGAACTTATGTTTTTTAGGGATTTCATCTAATAAAATGGAGCAGCGAATGTTGATTTTTTAAACAAAATTACGCCAAATTCTGCATTTTCGCAAAATTTGGCGTGGAAAATTGTTTTTCAGTACATTGGATTGATTGAAAAGCGGCACTTTTACAGTTTAAAACCGACAACTGATAGGTATCGTTCCGTATTTTTACTTTTCTATTTGGTTTGCATATTTTGCATCAAAATCTATCATCCATTCTATACCATATTGGTCTCTAAGCATACCAAAATAAGAACCCCATGGACTGTCTTCAATAGGCATTTCTATTTCGCCACCAGCCGAGAGTCCGTCGAATAATTTGTCTGCTTCTTCTTTGGTTTCGGCACTAATAGAAATTTTGCTTCTGGTTTCTCTTTCGTTATGCTTTCCCATAAATTCTGGGGTATCGCTTCCCATCAAAATGTTGTGTTTGCCAATAGGTAAGGCGATGTACATAATTTTGTCGGCTTCCTTTTCTGATATAGCATTATCAAGAGTTGCCATGTCTTTGAATCGGGAAATCATTGCAAATTCGCCACCAAAAACGGATTTGTAGAATGTAAATGCTTCTTCGGCATTGCCGTTAAAATGGATATAAGGGTTAATTTTTGCCATAATAATTTATTTTAATCGTTCTAATTTACCTTTTCTTTTGACGAGGTTTTTATAATCCCATTGGATATCAATGGACTTTTTTAGCCATCGTTTTAAATCTTTATCGACGATTTCTGAAACGTCATTGTAATAAATAGACGCATCTTTGAATTTACCTGTTCCGGGTATTAAACTCTCTTCTTCAAAATCTGTTCCACTCCAAAACATTAACCTAATTCCGCGCTTCTGTTTGCTATATCCAACAATAGGATTTTCGGCTATAAACCAAACTGGATGTGAATGCCAAATTTTGCTTTCGGCATCCATCAATTGTTCGTCAATTAGATTTGCTAAATTATTGCAAATATCAACTTCTGCTACTGTCTGATTATATTTTTGAATGGCTTCGTTCATAATATTTTTCCTGTAGGTTGTCCTAATAATGGTGGTTAATGGTTTGGTGGGTGTTTAGATAGATTTTTTTGCACGAACTATTTACAACAACTTTTCAACGGTTTTTCTATACATGTTAAATGTATTAAAATACTGGTATATGTCGAAATGAAATTGCAGAATATTTCCTTCGTCATTATACGTCCACACGAATTGGTCGTTTTCTTTGTGAACTTTAATTCTGAAACCCCCACAATCGGGGTCTCCACATAAAACACAACAATAAATAATAATATCTTCACGGGCTAATTCTTCTTTGTAACTTTCAATTTCATTTTCAACGTACAAGTTCTTTGGAAAGACATTTCTAATATCTTGTTCAGTTACTTGTTTTAGCAGAAGTTTTTTGATAGTGTTTAACTCTAATTGCTTATTTGGAAAAAAACCTAATACTCCAACCAAATCATCAAGCAATGGACTTTTGAGTTTGGAAAACTCTGTTAAGATTTGAGAAAGTGGTTTGCCATTAATAAAAAACTCATAGAATTCGATTTGTTTTTTGCGTAGTTCCCCTTTTGTCAAAGTAACATTACCAGAAGTTGTTTTGACTTTACTCAATGAGCCTTTTAGACTTGCAGGTTGTTCACTCACAAGTCCGTCTATACAATATATTTTTTTTAGTTCGATGGTGTCCATTTATAGTTGCTGTTAATATTTAATAACCGAACTTAAGTCCATTTTTATAAAAAAACAATGCTTTTGTTGTGAAACATTAACGTTTGGAAATCAATATCTCCAAACCTTCGCCGCAAAGGTACAAATTCCTTCTAAAAAAACGAGCAATTCAGTATTTTTTTCACTATATCCACCACACTGCACCACACACAAAAAAACAATCTTATGCCATTTTCTCTGCCAAAACAATATAGCTATCTTGTTCTTTGACGGTATAAAACAACTGAATCCATATAAAAAAAGACAAGACAAATGACAAAGCCATATTAATAAAAAAAGCAGTTCTTACTCCTGAGTTGTGTTGTAAAAGATATAGTGCATCACCCACACTATAGCCCTCTTGGTACATACCAACAACAAGCGTCAACACATTGGCAGTAATAACCATTAGGATATTGGAAAGTATCAACAAATAAGGTGTCCAAACACCTGTTTTCCCGCCCAAATAATCATAACCTTTCTTACCCAAAAAGCCAATAATTAGCGCCCCCACTGATGCCAACAACTCCAGATATACGGCAACAACTACCCACAATGCAACAACCGGTAAGGAAAATATGACAGATCCAACAAAACCTATTCCATAATTTTTGTTTTCATTGATGAGATCATGTTGCTGGAGGGTGATTTGTTGATTGATGCTTTGATAACATTTTTTACATAAAATCCTTCCTGTATCGTTCCAATCATAAGCGTCTAATTGTTTATCCGAATCGCACTTTTGGCAATTAGTGGGAGAGGTAGCGCCTACCAAACCAGCCACTTCGACACAGTAGTCCATGATTCTGTACAAGTTTTGGGTGTTAAAAGTAAACATCTTTTCATAAGTTGCTACTGTAACGGAGGTTTCTTGAACATCAAGCCGAAAGTAGTTCAAACGACTGAGGTTTCGTTCAAATTCTTTTTGTATCAACTCTTGTTGATGTGCCGAAAGCGGTTTGAGTAATATACAAATATATTTACAGTGTGTTTCGGTGAGGTCTAATGGCGAGTCGTCACTAATGAAAAATAAATAATTGTTATACGAACCGAAAGCAGTACTTTTTGTTCTATGCCAACTTTGTTGTTGAGCAATTTTTTTTGTACGTGGGAATAACATAAAAATGAAGCGAGATTTTAAAAAAAAGTAAAGTAAAGGCATTATCCAAGCAACTGGACAATGCCCTTGTTATGGGGTGAGGTTGATAGTTTGAACAAGGTAAGCATTCGCTATTTTTTTGATAGCCACGCTTTGCGAATGTCTGCAAAAGCGCTAAACTAATGGTGAAGGGTATTTGTAGGACAACAGTTATCTTACGCATATCAGCACCCGTGTTGGTTTTGAGCGTTGGAGTTCGGTGGCAGTTGGTGTTGAGTGCATTGATAGGCAAGTGACTTTACACTACAAACAAGATAAACTTATCCTCTTCAATTTCTGCATCTTCGTCTGCCAAAATTGGCTCGCCCGATTCTTCGTCATAGTCATCTACCATATAGATAGTGGAAGTGTAAGTCAGGACAATTTTATTGTCTTCGATATTTATCTCGCCTTCTCCCTCCAGTGTTATTTCACCAACACCGCTAATCGGAGAATGGGCTGCTAAATATTCGTCCAATTCGCAACTAAAATCATTTTCATCTTCTTCTCCATCGATAAAAAGATGAAAAAAAACTTCGTCTCCGCCGCCATTCCATGCGACTTTGATTTTTTTACCCTCATTTAGGGTTTGAAGCAATTGTTGTTTCAGGTTCATTTTTATTTATTTCGTTTAGCCAGTTAATTTCATTTTTATTTGGTGTGTATTGCCATTTCTTTGTCAATCTAAACATCTCCAAGTATGACTTTATTGGAGGTAAACTTTGAAAAGAATTGCAAAATTCGATTGCTTTTTGGATCCCAAATTTTTTCTCAATTAAATAGACACCAAAATCGCTACAAGTGATTATCATCGTTGATTTTAAGCCGCTTCGCAAAAATGGTTTATTTACAAAAGTATTTATATCGGCATCTTCGATTTTGGGTAGTTCTATTTTTGATGAAAGTACATCGTCATTATCTTTAAACCAATCCCATAATGTCGGTACGTTATTTGACAGATCTTCCTTGCAATGTTCAACTGCAATATCGCGAACTGGAATTATTTTACCATCTGAATTAGTCAAAAAGTCGCCGAATATTTCGGTACACAATTCCACACCAAACAAGTTGTGTAACAAAACACGATGTTTGACATGGTAACAAAAATACTTACTGCTATCAATAAATTTATGTACTTCTACATAGTCGATAGCCTCGCCGCCAAATTTTCGTTTTGAAAGCAAACAATGTTTCCACCCATTCATTTTATTTTAATTTACTTGTTTTTTTGTTTCACCCATTCGTCCCCGACGCTTGCCGAGCTGAGGAATTTCGGAGGACTAAACTAATTCAGTCCGCTACAAAAGTTGATTGAAGCACAAAACTTCAATTAACCATGTTAGTTATTATTGTGGCAAGTATGTGTTTGTTTGCAATTAAACATTTCCGTCAGAGTTTTCAAGTCATACGGTAAATTGTATTTCACACAGTTGTCACTATGACTAAAATCTTAAAACTTTTGCGCTTTCTAATAGTTTTTTTGCTTCCTCCCAAGAAGGAAGTGTTTCAGTATCTATAGTTATTGTTCTTATTTCTTTTGCCATTTGTTTGCTTTTTTTCGACACTTTTCTTTTTAGACGGCAATGGGGGTAACTAGCCCAAAAGCGACCCTAATGCTATTGATATAATTTTGCGATTTTCTGAAGAAATAATGAATTTGTTGTGTGTGTTTAATGTTTCTCATCAGTCGTTCTGCGTCATTATTGGTCTTATCCAGGAAGAAACCTGTTTTGATATAAGCAATGGACTGCTCGAAGTTTTTCACAAAACAATTTAATGCTTTGGTCATTTCAGGGCTAATGATTTCGGTATATCGTTCAACAATCATGTCTTTGTAGGCTATGGCTTGTGGCAATGATGTGACAGTAGCATATAAACCACGGATGTCCTCTTTGAGATTGTATTCGGCATCAACTGTAGGATGTTCTTCACAAAAAATAGCTACTTCTTCTTGTTCTTCGCTTGTCAAATGCTCTTGCCCTTTGAGTAACAAAAATGATGTTTGATGAGCCGCTTTCCTGTTACCTTCTTCCAAATGTTCTTGACGATGTTTCCTCAAACTTACTTTGAGATACTTGTTAATCTGTTGAATGAGATGAAATACACAATGCTGATGCAAAGCGTTTGGAAAATACTTAGCCACCGCAGTAGCATAAATCGATGCCATGTCTGTGACCACTAATAAGACTTTTAAAGGGTCTAAACCATTGAGTATCAGGCTTTTATAATGTTCTTCTATCGCATCGGCATCATTAGACTTGGACAAGTTTGCGTGTAATGCCACACTTTTACTCGCCTTATCCGCCCGCCCGCAGCTAGCTATAACGTATTGGGTATTACTTCTTTTTTTACTCGGATGTTTTTCGTCTGTATGCAGGACTTGCATAACGGTATTGTCCTCAGAGGCAGGTAAAAGATTACAAGCCTGTACCCAATTATACAAACTTGCCGTCGAAGTGCTACCACCAAAGGACTCTCTTATCTCTTTATGCAAACTGCTATAAGTCGAGTTATATTTTAGTATCCGATTAGCAATGTACTGCTTGCTACTGCGAGAATACCGACCACGACCGCCTACTTCTGCCTTGCCTTCGTCAGTTGTCATCACACAAAACGTTTTACGATCACATTCCTTATTGATACAACGAAATACAATACCCGGGAACTCTTTGATTGCCATATTCCCAAGTTGGTAGTGTTTTACACTACGATTTTTGTACTCATGAACACGACCGCTTTCTACCCCACATACAGGGCAACAACCAACAACTGTTATATCACGTGGCTTCATACTTTTTTTTGCCGCAAAGGTACGAAATTTATTATTGCCGCACCAAATAAAAAGTTCCTTTTTTTCATTGCGTCAAGATGTGCGCCGCTTTTAGCAAATTCCTTTAGCTCACTTTCATTATTCCAAAGGGTCATAGTGTAATGTTTAGTCCAAATGCCTTTCTTTTTAAAATCCTTACAATTAGTTGCTTTAAGTTGTTTAATGATACTTAATGCAGTTGATGATAATGCAAAGAACTTGAGGGGTCCCTTTAGTTCAATTGAGGTAATTGTGGCTTTCATCTTTATTTGTCAGTTTTTGTTTAACGATTGTAAGCAACGGAAAAGTATTTGTGCCGTGCATTAGGTGAAAATATTGTTAAAAGTTAGTTTGTGATTAGTATAGTTGGCAATACCTTGTAGTACATTTTTTCGTGTTTGATTACGCGGCGTATTATTGTCCAAGTAAGTATTGCAAATTGGTGGTGCTTTTTTTGACCATAGCTATTTATTACACGAACTTCAGCTCGTTTTTTTGAAAAATAATGCTCTTGTTGTGATTAGCATTTGGAGAACCAACATCTCCAGACCCCGCCGCAAAGATACAAACTTCCCTCCAAACAACCAAACATTCCAACAAAAAAATCCTTTCCTTTTTTTTCATTTCCACCCAAACATACAAGCATAAAGGCATCATCCAAGCAGTTTGGACAATGCCTTTGTTATGATGGAACTTATGCTAAACAAACATTCATTGCTAATTTTTGATAGTTGTGTATTTCTATGCGTCGCGAACACCTGCAAAAGTATTAAACTTGCTATGCTACCAAGTCAGGATTTGCTAACACAGGAGATTTTCCACCAACACCAAGTGGTCGGGAGGTATTGGGCTTTTATTTCGGCTATGGCTAATACTTCTGGTGGCATAAATGTGGGTTTTGGTAGGCAAAGTTACGCCAAATTTTGCGAAAATGCAAAATTTGGCGTTGGAGATTTGTTTTTGGGAAGAAAGATGGAGAGTTGGTGGGCATAAAGCAAATAATGAGTATTTGGTCGTTTATTTTCGCTCAACATCGACGCAGTAACGGTGGCAATTAACAAACTTTATCATTGCGCTGCTATTGGCGTGCGTGTCTTGTTATGTACTGTTAGTTTTATTTTTGGGGATTCAGTTGACTATAAATTTTATGGTTTTCATCATCATAGCAAACAAAAAACACACTTTCTATTATTTCCGTTTGAAATTCCTCAACTGCTCGAATGGCTATTTGAGCTGCTAATTCTTTGGGAAATTTATAAATTCCTGTACTAATATTAGGATATGCTATTGTTTTTACACCCAATTGTTCGGCTATTTTCAATGTGTTTGTATAGCAGTTTTTCAACAAATCATGTTCTCCATTATCACCTCCATTCCATACAGGGCCAACTGTATGTATCACATATTTTGCAGGCAAATTTCCTCCGCTTGTGTAAACAGCTTCCCCTGTTTGACAACCGCCTTGCTTATTTCTTATAGCTCGGCACTCTTCTAGTATTTTGCCTCCTCCTTTTCTGTGAATTGCTCCATCTACACCACCGCCACCTAATAAGGACGTATTTGCCGCATTTACGATTGCATCTACCATTATTTCCGTTATATCTCCTTTTAGGATATTTATTGTCATATTCATTGATTTTTTACAAGTTACCCAAATGCGTATTTTGAAGATTTAAACAAAGCAGTAAATTTAGCGTTCCTTCATGCAAACGTTTTTCTCCAAAAACCTGCCGCAAAGATACAATATCTTTTCCAAACAAGCAAAAATTTCAGTACTATTCCCCCATTCCCACCCAAACATACAAGCACAAAGGCATTATCCAAGCAGTTTGGACAATGCCCTTGTTATAGATGAGGTTGATAGTATGGGCAAGGTCAGTATTTTGGCACATATTGACAAACGTTTCGGGGCTTGCCGAAGTGGGAGAAATAGAATCTCATTATGCTAAATTTTGCACTTCTATTCCCGCTTGGGCAAACGCTTGTTATCTGCCGTTATTTCTGTCCACCGAATGCTTGTCTTAATGCCCTTACTCTGCGTTGAATACTGTCTTTTGTAATGCTACTTTTCTCAACAATGTCAAAGGCGTGAATAGTCCCTTTGGTTTCATTTAATTCTACTTGAATATTAGACGCTTTTAATTTTTGTGCATATAAAATTGCCTCATCTCGCAAACAGTCAAATTCAGCAGATTCAATGTATGTCGGTGGCAACCCTTTCAAGTCAGTTCTTTGCAAGGCTGAAGCGTATTTTGGTAAATTATTTCTGTCCATACCTTTCAGATACACGTCCCACATTAATTTTGAACTTGGCGCATTCCAAAGCGGTGTGTCTTGAAATTCCTTCATTGATGCTGTACTCATAGTATGGTCGCAAACGGGATATATCAATAATTGAAAACACAAGTTTATTTCTTGTCTATCTAATGCCATCTGTGCAGTGCAAGCCGCTAAACTTCCGCCTGCACTATCGCCACCAATAGCCATTTTATTTTTGTCTATTCCAAGCATTGCTGCATTGTCATTTGCCCATTTTAGTGCGGAATAACAGTCTTCCAAACTTGTTGGAAATGGGTTGTTTAAACTCACTCTGTAATGCGGAAAAACGATGATGCAATTTGCTTTTTCTGCATATTCATACATTACTTTTTTATGAGGCTGCACAGCTTCGAAAAAGAAACCACCACCATGACAATATACTAAGCATGGTGCATTGGCTTGAATATTTTTTGGTTTGAAAACTACAACTTCAATGTCTTTGTCCTCATAACCTTTTATTTGATGCGATTGTACATCAATAGTATTTGGTGCTTTGGTGGATTTAAAAAGCCACCTACTGAATGAGTTTAAAGGAGAAATCGTCCATTTTTTCATATTTGGAACAAAACGGAGAAAAGAAAAGTCTTTATGAATATTGTATTTAGCCATATTTTTTATTTCAATAAAGTTGAAAGAAATCCAAGGGAGAGAAGCGTATCTACCACTATGGAAACTAAGAATCCTTTGCTCACATTTCCACGTATTAATTCAACTAAACCGTGAATGACTAAAATGCCTAATAATGTAGCAGCACCAATGGCAATTTCTTTTGAATTTGTAGGCATAATAGTTGATATCCAATAGAGTAATTGTGAAAACCCAAGAAACACTACACCAAGTCTTCGGGACATCACTTTGGCTTCATCAGTATCTTTCAGACCCCAATCGGAAAGCATTTTTTTAGGTGCAAATAAAAATAAAGACCCTAAAAGAAGGGTAAGAACTGAGGCAATGAGTACCATTATTGTTGTTGTCATATTTATTGTTTAATTAATGATGAAAGAAAACCAATTGTGATAAGTGTTTCTACTACTGTTGAAATCAAAATTCCTTTACTAACTCTTCCACTTTTCAGTTCATACAAACCTGAAATGGCTAAAAGCCCAGTGATTACAGCACCACCAATTGCAATGGCTTCTGTTGTTGGCATACTCGTTCTTGCTAAAGATAACATTGTAGAAAGCCCAAGATACACTGCTCCAATTCTTCGGGACATTACTTTGGCTTCATTGGGTGCTTGCATACCCCATTGTTTAAGCATTGTTGTGCTTGAAAATAAAAAGCCTAATCCTAAACCTAATGTTGCGATAGCGGCAATTAATGCGATTGTTGCGAATGTCATATTGTTAATATTTGATCAGTTACTAATTGAAGGTGCTTGTTTGATGTACTTTTTATCTTCTATTTGGTCAACCATAAATTTTGCCAAATCAGCTAAGGTTATAGTGAGCTTTAATCCTTCACCTATAAGCGTGTCGTTTACTTTTCCTTTGGCTGGTTTGTCCACCATACCGGCAGAACGAACGATAGTCCAATCTAAATTACTGTTCATAATCATTGGTTCCATACGATTTTTATCGTCAACAATTACTTGCAACCATTTCATAAAATACGGCAAGACCAATTTTCTGAAAATCCAGGGGGTAAAAGCAAGGCTGTTTCCCGCGCCTATATTACTCATAGCAATCAAACGCTTTACATTTGTTTTCTCCATTTCCTCCATTATAATCTTGTTGGCATCAGAAACAAAGGTTGTAGGTTTTCCATCGCCTTTTCCACCAACCCCAAGGCTTTGAATAACTGCATCTTGATTTTTCAGGACGGCGTTGACCGTGTTTTTGTCCAAAACACTTCCTTCAATGACTTTCAAGTTTTTGTCTTTAAAAGTCACTGCTTGGGCATTCCTGACCAATATGGTCACTTGATGATTTTTGGAAAGGGCTTCTGCCAGAATTGCTTTGCCCGACAAGCCTGTTGCACCGAAAATAACTACCTTCATATTTGCATCGTTTTTTTACGGTGCAAAGGTCGGGAGTCGGTCGGGACTACACCTGACACAAATGTGTCAAATTGTACGAGTGGCAAGTTTTTTTCTAATTCGGGTCAAAGATTGACGCTTGATTCCCAAAAAAGAAGAAAGGAGAGAGATGGAAACTCGGTTGAAAAGGTTGGGTTGCTCTTCCATAAACTCTAAATATCTTTTCTCCGCATTGTTAAAAAGAAGGCTTTCTATGCGCTTTTGTTGCAATTTTAAGGCTTCTTCTGCAACTAACCTACCGTACCTTTCAATGTTGGGATATTTTTCGTAAGCCTTTTTAAGATGTGAATAAGGCAAGTTTACAAAAACGGTTGACTCCAAGCATTGAAAATTGTACTCGCTTGGTTTTTGGGAAATCAAGGCGGTGTAATCTGTAGCTATGCAGTTTTCAGGTACAAATTTGAAGGTGATTTCATTACCTTCTTGATCGACATAAAAAGCCCGCAACAGACCTCGATAGACAAAGCCTATTTCTTTTTGAAGAGTGTTGGCATGGATATAGAAATGCTTGGTTTTCATTTCTGAAACACTCAAACCGCTTGATAGAAACACCAATTCCTCCGCCCTTATTTGTGGGCAGAGATTTTTAACGGTGTCAAGGTATGTAATTATGGCTTCTTCCAAATCCTATATTTATTTTCTTGTAATTTTAGTATTATTTCCCTCTCTTATTGCACCGAAGGGTATAGGCTAAACGCAGTGGTCTTACATAGAGGCTATGCCGCCGTTTTAGCCTTCACTTTATATTTTAACAAATTTCTTCGTTTTATTTACGGCACCTAATGTGCCGTTGTTCCACTGCACGGCGATTTGGTGCGTGCCTTGTCCCAATATGATAGTGTCGCCAACTACCTCCCACAAATAGGTATGCCCTGCTGTAGCTGCCACACTATAGGTTTGGATCTGCCCCAAGCAGCTATTATTGCTGTTCAATATAAGGGGGGTAGGCGGCAGAATGCAGCAGCCTGGTTTAAATAATGGCAATGATTGGACATTTGGGTGCAGAATACTCATGACTTCGCTTGTTTCCAAACCAAGCCAATTTTGCAAGATAGTTCCGTATATATCTCTAAAATCATATTGCATGGGCACGCCATCTTCAATCCCAACTTGTGTATCAATGATAGGATGTTCTCCTATGATTTGATTTTGAATACAAGAACCAAATAGAAATACGGGTGCCGCAGTGCCGTGGTCAGTGCCGAGTGCAGCATTTGAGCGAATTCTTCTACCGAACTCAGAGTAGGTCATGCCCACCACTTTGTCATCGACATTTAACAACATGAGGTCATCTTGAAATGCGCAAATGGCATCTGAAAGTTCTTTGAGGAGGTTGCTGTGAATTCCGGTAGTTGTTGCACCTTCCACCGCTTGGTTATCGTGGGTATCAAAACCTCCTAATTGGACTACATAAATTTTCGTTTTCAACCCTCCTGAAATTAGTCGAGCGACATTTTTCAATTTCTGGGATAAATCTGTTGTCAGATTGCTCCATTTTGGAGATAAATTGCTTCCTGCGTTTACCGCTGCGCTGATGACAGATGCATAAGCATTGGTCTGTGATACAGTTTCATTTACAAATGATAGAGCATCGCCATAGCAATTGCTAGGAATGTCGCCTCCTGCGCTTACTAATGCAGTTCCTGGATTAAACGGGTCTAATAAGGCTAAACTATAGTTTGCGTTGACTCCTTGGGAGGTTTCCGATACAATTTTTCCCATTGTTAAGGCGAAAGGGTGCGGATTTGTGGCATTAGGATAACCATTCGGGTCCAAGTCATAAAACTTCCCAAGCCAGCCTTTGGTTTCAAAGTCTTCGGCACTGGAACCTGTATTCCAAATGTCGGTAGACCTAAAATGAGAGCGATTTTGGTTAGGATAACCAACATTCTGGACAATGCCCAACACCCCCATGTCCCATACATCTTTCATGCCTTGCATCACACTATGAAATCCATAATCGTTATGGAAATTGAGTATGGAATTCTCGGGTATGATGATTTCTTACAGCAGTCAGATTGCCATATTGGGCAGCGTGGAAAATAGTTGCCAAGCCGTCATTGCCCCCCTGCAACTGAACAAGTACATTGATTTTTAATTTGGTTATGTGTTTTTGACTTGATGCTCGGCTTTTTCTATCGGCAAATTTACGATTTTTTTCTTATACGTTTCTCCTTTTGCAGGTCGTGTTTCGGCGCGTAGGTTTTCACTGTTCCACCATGAGGCAGGGTGCAAATTTCTGTCCCAAAATAGCAACATATTTTAACAATAGTTTTCCAAAAACTTCGGCTCGGCGCATATAACTTCCTTCTGATGACAACTTTCGTCCAGCTAAACCCGAATTTTATCTATCGAAATCTGCGTCCAACGGTTTTCGGCTTGGCGATGGCGGAGCATTTGAAAAATGTCTGCCCAACCTTAGCACAAAAGCCCGATAGAATTACAGATGTTGAATTTATAACTTTCAGCTCCACCATTGCCAAACCGATGTTAGCTGTGGTTTTTATTGCTATCGTCAACTTTCCCAAGTTATATGGTCTAATCCTCCTATATTGTTTGTCTTAACTACTAACAGTTGATTACACGGTTCTCCGTCTATCTCTATTGAATAGTCAAAAACACCATAATATTCAGTATTGTATTTACCATCAGGATAAAGTCCAATTCTTATCAATCTCAATTTACTTAGAAGTTGTTCTTCTTTGGGTTTGTTTTGATTTTGATAATCAAAAATTCCGCTCAACTCTTCATCGTCAAGTTCGTCAAAGTAAAAATTTATGTAGTCTTTGGCTTCTCCTTCGTTATTAAAGTCTTTGGTAATTTCTGTTTTGTTCTGAATGTCAAAAACAGAAATACGGTCAAGGAATTTCTTAATATTTACGGCTTCTTCTTTAGTTATACTTTTGTTTTTAAAGTTCAAGTCAAGACGAAGTATCAGACCTATGTATTCAGTTTCGGTAGAATAATATTCGTTAAGCTGATTAAAGTCAACTTGTCCGAAATATGGTAATTCAATATTTGTCATTTAATTATTATTGGTTCGTGTCGTATGTAAAATCACAGCTAACGATGCACACACACGCAAGGAAGATCCTTGGCATGTGTGCCTTGTTGGGCGATTTATTTTTGTTTTTTAGTTTGAATAGTTATAATTTGTTTTCGCAAGTCTATACAAAATTTTGTATCTTGCAAAAAATCTAATCCAATTACGCCTTGATAGCTTTCGGGGTCGTCAAACAGATAAGATGTTATCTCAAAGTCTTGTCGGTTTATACCCAAGCAAGAAATAATTTGAATTTCATAACGATTAGCATAAATAACACCGTTGGTTGTTTCAACGGGTATAAGCCCTTTGGTATCACCCAAACGACCAGTACACCAAAGTTAATAAAAGTATGCGAAACCCCTGTATCTAATACCAAATCAAGCAGGCTGTTACCAGCTCTTGCCGCAACAATTATTAAATCGTCTTCGGTATTTCTTGTAAACGGATAGATTTGAGCCATTTGCGGTTTTTATTTTTTTCGCCTGTGAATATG
>JAEUUX010000128.1 GCA_016787295.1 Chitinophagales bacterium | reverse complement strand
GAGGAAACGGCTAATAAAGCAACGGAAGCGTCCAAATAATAGCTTTTTCGGCTGAGGATTAGCGCCTGTGCCGAACGGTAGCCCCTGATCACCGCAGGGGATGGAGAAACTATGTCCTATTGGTTTTGTCCAAAGTCTAATCAATATTTGCCATATCAAAAATCTACCCATCAATAATTTCACCATTGTGGGTATGGCTGGTATTTTGAGTGGTTTGTACCATGCTCCTTTGACTGCCATTTTCTTAATTGCAGAAATCACAGGTGGTTATACACTCATGATACCTTTGATGATAGTATCTTCGATAGCGTATGCTATTTCGAAATATCTACAGCTATATTCTATGGATACACAGTCATTGGCTCATTATGGAGCTGTTTTTACGCATGATAGAGACCACAACATTTTAACTACTTTGAAGACAAAAGATTTGGTCGAAACCAATTTTCAGAGAATACATCTCCATACTACTTTCGAAGAGTTTTTGATAGTTATTGTTCAATCGAAGCGCAATATATTTCCTGTGGTTGATGAAGAAGGTAAGTTGTTGGGTATCATTCTATTGGACGATATTAGGCATCTTGTGGTTAATCCAGAAGATAATAAACACATCAAAATAAAAACCATTATGACACTCCCGCCTGCCATAGTGCGCCTAAACGATTCGATGGGAAGCGTCATGGAAAAATTTGATAAATTACAGGTCTGGAATTTACCTGTTGTGGATAATGACCAATATGTTGGTTTTATCTCAAAATCGGGCATTCTTTCGCTTTATCGAAACCAACTGAAAGATTTAACCATTATTTAAACCCAAATATGCTTCAAGTGTGTGTTTTAGTGGTGTAATAATATAGGTAGTACCACCGTTTTTTCGTACTGAGAGTCTAAGTTTTGCGTATGAATATGTAGGAAATGAACACCATCAGACCAATTATCGGTTAATAAAGAGACATAGAATAGATGTTTTCCGATAGGTAAAATTTCGCTTGGGCAAGATATAGATATTTTCCTTCCCAAAGCATCATAAAGCCCATAGCTTGCCCGACAAGGTGTTTCTATAGTTGCGGATAATTGCAACATTTGTTTTGCGAAGCAGTAACTACCTTCAAAATCATTAGAAAATGCCCTTGTTGGTATATCTTCCAAACCAATTGTGAGCCAATTGCTTGCATTGGGCGTAGGAAACAACAAAGGCACAAAACCATTGGCAGCATTACCATCTCCCAAAAGCCCTTCGCTCGTATTGGCTTGTTGTGGTTGTAATTGAATCGTATGAATGGGTTGCCCAAATTGGTCGAAAACACCCAAAAACTCGCCTTCGCTATTTAGCCTAAAATTGGCATGGGTGTTGCCTTGCTCTGCATCTTCATCTGCCCAAATCAAAAGAAATTGTTGTGGAGCTAAAGTTTGTGCGGGTAGTTGCCATTTTTGCGGATTAAGCGGATTGTCGGACAAATAAAAATTTTGCAGATTCAGGCTATTGTTGTCAGCATTGTAAAGTTCTATCCAGTCGTCATATTCCCCCCAATTATCTGTCAATGTAGTGAGGTTGTTAGTCATACATTCGTTGATTCGCAAAGCTGCCGTGTTTGGTGTTATAGCGAGGCTATGGTAGGTGTTGTCGAGCAAAGGTTCGCGCCTACCTTGTCCATTAGCATCTTGTAGCAGCACATAGTATTCCAATGTGCCTCCCGTAGGCTGTATGTTTAACGAAAAAATGGTATGATGAAAAGCCGCTGATACACTGTTTTGTGCTGTCACATTGGCAGCCTGTGTCCATGTACCGCCATTCATGCGATAAAAAAATTGCAACTGCACATTGCTGTCTGTCTCTTGTTGGTGTACTTGGATAGTGAATTGCAAGGCTTGTTGTGCCACAGGAAAAACAGGACTATGACATACATATTGCGCCAAAGCAGGAATATTGTTGAGTGACAGTTGGCTTTGTGCCGAGTTTTTTCGGGCTTGCAAAAAAGGAACAATGCCATAATCCACATGACCACCCCAAGCTGTGTTGAGGCTGTTCAAAAAATCGGTGTATTCAAAACCATAATCTAATGAATAATAAGGGTCAAGTAGCAATTGAGACGCAATACTATTTTGCCAATTCGTGAGCAAAGGTTGTATGTCGGCAGGATTAGCTACTGTCTGAAGGATTTGGTTGATATAAAAAGATAACCTATTGCGATATGCAGGGCGACTCAGTATTTGTGTAGCTAATGGCGGATAATTATTTTGTGGTGTCCAACTATACACATTTCGGCTTGCCCAATCTTGTCCTATCCAATCAATGCCAAAAGTGTTATCCACATCATACGACAGAAACACGAATTGGCGCGTATCGGGATTTTGATACAAAAAATAGTTGTTTGTGTTGTAGTGATAACTATCCCAATGCCCACAAACAATATCCAAAGCAAAAGTGCGCAGATAAGTGTCTACATCAAAAACTGCTTCGAGTGCGGCTTCATATTGGACACTATTGGCTGTTTGGCGAATGACATCAATAAAATTGGCTAAATCGCTATAGTCATCTTCAAGAATGTTGGTGCGCAACTCATAGATGCGCCGTCCAAATTGCTCAAGTTTGTAACTATCAGGCGTGTTGTTGATGTAAGACAAATTAGCAGGATATAAACATTTGTAAAGATTGCCGGTGGGGGTGTGGAAACGTCGCTCCACAAACCGTTCGTCGATGTGTTCCACATTCAAATAAACACCCATAAAATTGTTGTTGATATAGAGGCTGACAAAATTGGCACGTGGAGCAGGTAGTTCAAGCGCATTTGCCAAATGCCAATATAATTTGCTCCGCAACAAAGACGGGTCATTGTGTTCTCCATTGAGATTCATTTTCTCCAAACCCTTAAAAGTTCTCCCACTTTGGTAGGTATTAAACGAAATTTTGAACGATTTTTTATCCGCACTTAGCGATGTATTGCCTCGCAAACCAAAACCAACACTATCGAGTGTTTCGCTCAAGCTCGCATTATTGAAACTAAAAGTTGCCAAAAACTCTGTGTCTGAATTGGGATTATTCAGCAGCGTTTCTATATCGGTGGGAGCTATGGTGATGTCTATTCGCGCGGGTATGTTATCAACAAAAACGGCTTGTGCATTATCCAAAGCCAAGCTTTTGGGCAAACAATCGTTGTATTCGTTGTTCGTTTGGGCAATAAGTGGTGTGTATGGAGCTACAAAACTAAAGATAAGCCCCAAATACCACATCAATGAGAATGATAAAAAGCGATTCATGGTTTTTCTTTTTGAAAATAACGGATAATAATACAAAGGTACAAAAAAATGGATTATGACTATAAAAAACTCTTTTTTTTGCTTAACTTTAGACCAAATATCCACAAAATAAGCATTGCTGTATATTGCTTGCAATTAGGGGCAAATGTGCGCGCATTCGAACAAAATGTGCGCGCATTCGAACAAAATGTGCGCGCATTCGAACAAAATGCGCGCACATTCGAACAAAATGCGCGCACATTCGAACAAAATGCGCGCACATTCGAATCCTCTAAACGAGCATTTTTCAATAAAAACAATACGTCCTTCCCAAAATTTTATGATTTTAATCACGATTCCTTAGCTCATAAACCGAACCTTACTCACCTTATTCAAACAAACCATATCGAATATCCATAAAAATGTCTATTGTAGTATTAACAGGAGCAACAGGCTTTGTAGGAAGCCATTTAGCTGACCATCTTCTCCAGAAAGGTTATGAAGTACATTGCATTGTGCGAAAAA
Source organism: Chitinophagales bacterium (assembly GCA_016787295.1). GTDB lineage: Bacteria > Bacteroidota > Bacteroidia > Chitinophagales > UBA2359 > JAEUUX01. Next base: position 74,931 of record JAEUUX010000128.1, on the reverse strand, counting down.
ATAGCAATTTACAGTGGTTACACAACAAAAACATACATTGCCATGATGTGGGTCTCACCCAAACAGCACCTTTGCAAAATATTGTTGAGCAAGCAGATTATATATACCATGTGGCAGGAACTGTGCGCGGCATTACGGCACAAGACTACTACAATGGCAATGTCATTCCGACATTTCATCTCTTGGAAGCAGCTCAAAAATATGGCAAACGCCTCAAAAATATGGTAGTTATTAGCAGCTTGGCGGCAGCAGGACCCACTGTTGCTAATCGACCTTTGACCGAAAAAGATACTGTGCGTCCTATTAGTTGGTATGGCGAGAGTAAGTGGCAGCAGGAGCAACTTTGTCACCAATATATGGACACATTGCCGCTCACCATCATCAGACCACCTGCTGTGTATGGTCCGCGCGAAACAGATATTTTTTTGATTTTTAAGGCAGCCCAAAGAGGTGTTATGCTTCAGGTGGGTTTGGTGGGTAGCCAACAGTTATCTCTGGTGCATGTCCGCGATTTGGTGGAGGGAATAAGCACGGCAGCCGAACATCGACTCGCTGTGGGACAAACTTTTTTCATGGGATCGATGGCGCACTATACTTTGGAAGATATGCAGCAATATATCGAACAAGCATTGGGCAAAAAAGTAGTGCAAATTCGCGTCCCCAATTGGACTATCCATAGCGCCGCCCGCGCCGCCACCTATTGGGCATCGCGCACCCAACGTCCAAGCATTCTATCGCTCGACAAAGCCAAAGAACTCACCGCCGAAGCATGGACATGTAGCAGCGAAAAAGCAACACAACTCATCGGCTACCGCCCACAAATCAGTTTGGCAACAGGAATTGCCCAAACAATTGCATGGTATAAAAAAGCGGGTTGGTTATCGGTCAAATAATGGGTATATCAATAGACAACAGCCGTGAATCTCAATGGATTCACGGCTGTTGTACATACATTCAGAAAAATAATGCTGATAAGTCTATAATTTAAGGCTTACTCCCAGAGTAGCGTAAGTAAAACTGTAGCCAAGTTCGCCAAAAACACCAAATTTAGGACTAAAGAAGTACCGCCCGCCAACAGAGACACCAAACAGCAATCCTACCGAGGTGGATTCGGGAAAGAAGGGGTCGTTGCTGGTAAAACTATAAGCATCAACACCCAATGTTACCACACCATACACATCATGTTTCTCCCCAACTAAAAAGTTAGGGTGATAACTTGCACGTCCGCCCACTAAAATATCGCGCCAACCCCATTTGTAGGTGCCATATTTGTAGGTAGAACCATAGTAACCCACAATACCTCCAATACCCAAGATTCCAGGACCTAATTCCATTATGCCTTGGTCGTATGAAAGAGAGATGGGAGGGAAAAAATTGGCATTGGTATAGTTGTAACGTGGCAAACCAATACCTGCATTGATGACTTTTGACCCTTTAGTAAAAGCATCGCCTTGCGCCATTGCACTAAGGCTGATCAATAACATTAGTACAAAAGATAGCAAATTTTTCATAACACTGTATATTTAAAAGTGAAATTTTTGTAAAAAGAAGCGTTGCTTACCACGCTTGCATTTGTAGAAATGGATTGTTTCGGCGTTCAAAACCGATGGTAGTAGCAGGACCATGACCCGAATACACCTTAGTGGCATCGTCTAAAGGTAGCAATTGGGTTTGAATACTTTGTATAAGGGTATCAAAATCGCCACCGGGCAAATCGGTGCGCCCAATGCTCAAGCGAAACAATACATCTCCTGCAATAACAAAACCATTGTTTTCGTGCCAGAAGCTAATACTACCGGGCGAGTGTCCGGGTGTAAACAATATTTTCAAAGATGATTCTCCAAATGTTATGGTATCTTTTTCGGTCAAAAAGCGCGTGGGTGCGGGCGACGACTCTATGTTTCCCATGCCAAACATTTGCGCTTGTCGTGGCACTGCTTCGAGCAAAGGTAATTCGTTTTTATGAATTGCCAACTCGATTTGATAAGTATCTGCCACATAGCGGTTGCCCAATACGTGGTCTATGTGGCAATGCGTATTGATCAACTGTACCGGTCGGAGGCGTTTGCGGCTAATGAAGTCGCTCAACTGTTGCTGTTCTGTTGCAGTATGACAACCGGGGTCAATGATAATGCACTCATGCGTTTGGTCGTGCAAGATGTAGGTATTTTCCTGAAAAGGATTGAAAGTAAAGGTGCTAATTTGGAGCATCTTAGATAGATTTTGGTATTATTTTGAGGCGATTTGGCATAGCAAAAAGGGTTATTGAGCCACACTCATAGCATCTTCTTGATACAAAACCCGCGCTATCACACTGCCCACATTATCGAGCGTTATTGGGCTGATTACTTTCATGTCGTCTTTGTGGGTATGCCAATGCGTCGGAAAACCTGTTCGGTCGGGCTGAAAATTGATGATGTCTATGGTAGGAATGTGTGCTATGGTGTTCACAAAAACATGATCGTCTGTAATTCCGCCGCCAATATTGTCCGAAAACAAGGAACTCTGTCCCAATGCTCGAGCAGCGTCCCACACTTTTTGCACTACCTGCGGAGCATATTGCATAGAATATTGTTCTTTATAGAAAATCGCATCTGCCGCTCCCACCATATCCATCAAAATACCATAATCGGCATGATAGCCTGCTATGTGTGGATTTCGTGACCAGTGTTGCGAACCCAGACAATACGACTCGTTGTTGCCTTCTGTGCCGTCGTCTTCTGCATCAAACAAGATGATGTCGACACCAATGTTTTGCAATTTTTGTTGCGACAAAATACGCGCCAATTCTAAGGCAACTCCCGTCGAACTACCTCCGTCGTCTGCGCCCAAAATGGCTTCGGCGGTGCGTTCGGTATCTTGGTCGGCTCGTGGGCGCGAGTCCCAGTGGCTAAAGATAGCTATGCGTTTGGTAGCTTTGGGGTTAAATGCCCCGATGACGTTGTAGCAAGGATATTGCTTTTTAGCATAATTTGTCACGGTGGTTTTTTGTACATATACCGTATCGGCTACTTTGCGCAAACTATTGGCGAGCCATTCTGCACACTGTTTTTGGGCAGCAGACCCCATAATGCGAGGTCCAAAATCAACTTGTTTTTTCACATATTGATAAGCCGTATCGCCATTGAAGTCGGGCATTTTTACTTCGAGTGGCGGTGGTGTTGCGGCACTATTGTTGGTAGTGCTACTACTACTGGTCGAAGTGTTGTCGCTATTGGAGCTACAGCCCTTGAAAGCGGGCAATAACAATGGTAGAATAAAGGCGGTTGCCAAAACTATCAGAATGATGCGCAACACATTGGGATTTCGAAACATGATAATATATAGATAAAATTTTGACCTGTCAAAAGCGTATAGCTCGCCTTTCTGTGGCGCGCCAAACCTTCAAATCTGCTGCAAAGATACGACAAATTGTTCATTGCTACAAAAATCTGTTAAAAGTAGTGTTTTTTCGATGATTAAAAAAACAATATTCGGACAAAAATTGCGACTTTTGCAGCAATATTATTAATTATGAAAAAATGGGTCATTGTTGGACCAGCTCATCCCTTGCGTGGCGGCATCGCAGCCCTCAACGAGCGCCTCGCCCAAGCCCTTGCAACAGCAAAGGAAATTGTTCGGATAGAAAGCTTTTCGCTACAATATCCCGATTTTTTATTTCCGGGCAAAACACAATATAGCGATAGTCCGCCACCCAAAGACCTCCATATCGATACAAGCATTAACGCCATTTCGCCGCTTAATTGGTGGAAAATTGGCAACAAAATAGCTCGGGAGCGCCCCGATTGTGTTGTTTTTCGATATTGGTTACCTTTTATGTCGCCTTGCTTGGGGACTATAGCACGCCTTGTCCGTCGCAATGGGCATACGGTTGTGTTGTGTATTGCAGATAATATTTTGCCCCACGAAAAACGCTTATTCGACACAAGTCTAACACAATATTTTGTGTCTGCTATAGATGGTTTTTTGAGCATGTCGCAAAGTGTTTTGGACGATTTGGCGCTGTTCGATACCACAAAACCGCGCACCTTGTCTCCTCATCCGCTTTATGACCATTTTGGAGAAAAAATGCCGCGCTCCGAAGCCTTAACACGCCTACAACTGCCCGACACCGCGCGCTATTTGCTGTTTTTTGGATTAATACGCGACTATAAAGGTTTAGATATTTTGCTCGAAGCCTTTGCCACTTTGCGTACCCAATATAATTCGGTGAAACTTATTGTGGCAGGAGAGTTTTATGCCGATCCTTCGTCATACTTAAAGCAGATAGCAGCATTAGGTTTGGAAGAACACCTCATTTTGCACGACCGCTACATTCCTGATGAGGAAGTTGCTCCTTATTTTTGTGCCGCCGATATGGTTGTGCAACCCTATAAGCACGCCACACAAAGCGGTGTGACGCAAATTGCCTATCATTTTGAACGCCCCATGCTCGTGACGCGCGTCGGTGGCTTGTCCGAGATGGTGCCAGATGGTAAAGTGGGATATGTTGTCGAGCCATCGTCGCAAGCAGTAGCAACAGCATTAGTAGATTTTTATGAACACCAGCGCAGTAGCTATTTTGAACAAAATGTTGTGGGAGAAAAACAACGCTATACATGGGACAAAATGGTTGCTGCCTTAGAATCTTTATATCAAACATGTCGAAACAAAAAAACACTCCCGAATTCATAGCACAACGCATCGCCGAATCTATTGCAGTGAAACAAAATATCTTGGGAAATCCCTACTTAATGGCACACATAGAACAGACCGCCAACCTGCTAACCCAAACCTTTGCTGCTCATGGCAAAGTGTTGTTATGTGGCAACGGAGGTAGCGCCGCCGATGCCCAGCACATCGCTGCCGAGCTATCAGGACGTTTTTTTATTGACCGCCCTGCCTTGTTTGCCGAAGCCCTGCATGTCAACACTTCTTTTTTGACTGCTGTGGCGAATGACTATGGCTATGAAAGTGTTTTTGCACGCATGGTGCAGGCAATGGGCAAAAAAAATGATGTCTTAATAGCCATTTCCACGTCGGGCAATTCTCCCAATGTGGTGCGAGCCGCTCAACAAGCCAAAGAACAAGGCATGAAAGTGGTAGGTATGACGGGCGAAAAAGGCGGTCAGTTGGCTAATTTGTGCGATTTTTGTTTGCAAATACCCAGCGTTGTTACGCCCCGTATCCAAGAGGCACATATTTTAATCGGGCATATTTGGTGCGAATGGGTCGAGCAACAAATATTCGGAGCATAGTGGTTGGGTGTTGTTCAGCAATGTATTAAGACAACAAAATGAGTTCTTGCTGTAGATTGTGTCGAGCTTGGGTTTCGTATAATGCAAAAAAATGCGGTGTTTTATAGATTTTGGGTAAGTCTAAGAATAAGCCCAAGACTTTTTTCCGTCCAACATTATAGATAATATCAGGATAAAGTTGGTATTCTTTTCGCACATTTTGGAGATATTCGAAATAGCCATCCCAATTTTGTCCCAAAATACTTAGGTCGGCATCAGTGAAATAATTAGTATCAGAGTCGGTTGAGAGTTGGTGGTGTTGTGTGGCAATGATTTGGCTTTGGGTTTTGGCAATAATGTGGTATGGCACACCCAACTGTGTCATGCGTTGGTTTGCCAAGATGGAGCTTTGTTGTTCGTTGTTTCGTTGCGTGGTCTTATAAATAATGTCGTGATAGAAAAGACTAAACAGGATTGCGTCCCAATTTTCGATATGATTTTGTATGGGCAATAATTGTTGCCACAAATTTTCGAGATGACAAAGGGTGTGGTAATATCGGTTGGAGTGTGTATAGTGTTTTACTATTTCGTTCCACAATTGACGGTGCATTATGATGTCAGTATTGTATTGCTGGACGAGAGCAAGAAAAATTTTGTCTAACATTTAGGCAGTTATTTATTTGGTTTAGAATAAAAATGGCAATTTCGTTGCAAATTTACAGCTTTTGTCATTAAAATTTGGAAAGTTGATAGCAGTTACGTACCTTTGCCTTTATTTGGAGGTATCATAAGTTTGCCTAATTACGTCATCTATTAAGCTATTATTATGAACGTTGTTCAACGAGAGTTACAACAAATAAAAAACAACCTTTGGCAACCTATACAATTGGTTGGCGTGTTGTGGTTGATCAAAATTGTGGAAACTGTGTTGTCGATAGACTTGGGTTGGCTTGGCGTTTTGCCACGCGATTTACCCACAATTTGGCACATTTTCACAATGCCTTTCATTCATGGCAGTTGGGAACATTTGATGTCGAACAGTTTGCCATTAGTTATTTTTAGTTTCATTGTGCTACAATCCTATCGCCAAGTAGCTTTGCCCATTATGAGCATTATTTATGTTTTGAGTGGTTTGGGTATTTGGTTGCTGGGGCGCGAGTCGTATCACATTGGTGCGAGTGGTGTTATTTATGGTTTGGCATTTTTTATATTCTTTAGCGGTGTTTTTCGGCGCGATGTCAAATCAATAGCCTTGGCTTTGTTAGTTACCTTGTTCTATGGTGGCATGGTGTGGGGTTTGTTGCCCATCAAAGAAGGCGTTTCGTGGGAGGGTCACTTGTTTGGTGCTTTGGCTGGCATTTGGTGTGCCTACTACTATCGCCATGTGAATCCTCCGCCACGTTTTGCATGGCAAGACGAAAAACCACTTGAAGAAGGTAGTATTATCGAAGACCCATTTTGGATACCAAAAATAGAGAAACAGGAGATTCCTATTCGCGATGCCAACGATGTTGATTCGCCACCGCCTTTGCGCAAAACCACTGATAATATTTTGAAGTGGAACTATGAATTTAAACCCAAAGATAAACCTGAATAGCGTTTATGTCAAATTTTAATTATTTTACCGATTACAACAAATTGGTTTTTAAGGAATATGGTCGCAATGTGCAACGTTTGGTGGAGTTTGCTTTGACCATTCCCAATCGAGCAGCCCGCAATCGTTTTGCCCATGATATTGTATCTTTGATGGGACAACTAAACCCGCATTTGCGCAATATTGATGATTTTAAACACAAACTTTGGGATCATCTTATCATTATTTCTGATTATCAATTAGATATCGATTCGCCGTATCCCTATCCTGAGCGCGAAGTAGTGAATCGGAAACCACAAGTTATACCCTATCCACAAATAAAAATCCGTTTTAAGCAATACGGTAAAAATATAGATATCTTGGTGCAAAGAGCGCTTAATACAGATAATCCTATCAAAAGAAGCGGATTTGTACAAGCTATTGTGGGTTATATGAAAACCATTTTGCGCAATAGAGGTATGAACAACGACCTTATTACCGAAGAATTATTGCGCAACGACCTTTTGCTTTTGTCTGATGGTTTGCTGGATATGGCAGTAGAAAACGCCGCCCACAGCCATACAACTTATCGCAAAAAAAATTATCCTTCCAACAAATTTCATCAAAAACAACATAAATAGTTCACCTTTTTCTTTATGACAACTATCAAAGCTTTTCATGCCTACAGACCGCTACCTCAATATGCGGCAACCGTCGCTGCTCGTCCGTATGATGTATTGAACCGCCAAGAAGCAAAAGAAGAAGCCACACCTTTGTCTTTTTTACATGTTTCGCGAGCCGAAATAGATTTGCCTGATTCGACAGGTGATTATGACGATGCCGTTTATCAACAAGCCAAAAACAATTTTGAGCGATGGGTCGAGCAGCAGATTTTTAAACAAGATACTACTGCCAACCTATACATCTATGCCCAAACAATGAACGGCAGACGGCAGTATGGTATCGCAGCCCTCACCACGACCGAAGATTACGAGCAAAATCGTATCAAAAAACATGAGTTTACGCGCTATGAAAAGGAAATAGACCGTATTAAACACATGAGCATTACACGCCTGCACTCCGAACCGCTTATAATGACCTACCGAAATGTGCCACGTATAGACGAAATTGTGGCAATACATGTTCGTCATACCAAAGCCGATTGTGATTTTGTAACTAACGACGGCATACAGCACCAAGTTTGGGTGATAGATAATCCCGGCATTATCATAGAACTCGAAGATTTGTTTGCCAAAGAAGTGCCACATATCTATATTGCAGACGGGCATCATCGTGCTGCATCATCAGCAAAAGTGGCAGCCGCCGAACAGCAAAACAACCCACACCACACCGGACACGAACCATATAACTACTTTTTATCGGTTTTGTTTCCTGATAATCAGTTAGCAATTATGGACTATAATCGAGTCGTTAAAGATTTGGGCGAACAAACAGCCTCCGAATTTTTAGCAGCCATAGCCCAAAATTTTGAAATAAATCCAACTAACACCCAACAAGCACCTACCGAACCACACACTTTTTCACTTTATTTGGACAAACAATGGTATAAATTAAAAGCCAAACCCCATACCTATAACGAACAAGACACCATTGGTAGTTTGGATGTAAACATTCTGTCAGATTATTTGCTACAGCCCATTTTGGGCATCGAAGACCAACGCACAGATAAACGAATCGATTTTGTGGGTGGTATTCGCGGCTTAGAAGAACTCGCACGTCGCGTGGATAGTGGCGAAATGTGTTTGGCAATAGCACTATATCCTGTTAGTGTCGAACAACTGTTAACAGTGGCAGATAATGACCAAATTATGCCGCCCAAATCCACTTGGTTCGAACCCAAATTGCGCAGCGGTTTGTTGGTACATCAGTTTTAATTTAGCACATAATTATACATATTCTCACTTCTTTATACTATCTGTTTTATTCTCTCACGCAGCTACGACATTATTTTGGGTAATATGACAATTGCCCCAGATTTGCCATACCTGCAAATCTGGGGCAATTGTCATTAGGAAAATATCACACAGTAATTTTTTTTAAAACTATGTAAGAAAATAGTATTTTGTAACTTCTCAATACACCCTTTATGAAAAAAATGTTATTATTAATGGGTATTCTTGCTACCCTACAAGTTTTGGCACAAAATAATGCGCCAACAAACCCACCACCTTCTTTGGGGGCGGCACCTATTGTTACCTATTTTGATGAAGGCTCACCACAGTTTTCTCCCAGCACCAACTCGTTGTTGCCCGCTGGTTGTAATCGTCAAGGAGTGATAGACGATTATACGACCAACTATTTGGGTACAACCGTATCTACTACCGAATTGGCATGGACGGGTAGTACTGCGACCTGTACTTCCGGCACTTGCTCTGCTTCTGCTACCACCAAATGCCTTCAACGCATCAACTATTATCGACGTTTGGTTGGGATTCCCGACAATATTACATTTGACCAAACTACTTATGAAGCAGGATGTCAAGCTTCTTCGCTCATCATGCACGCACAAAGCAACCTAAGTCACAATCCGCCCAATACGTGGGCTTGTTGGACGCAATTGGGTTATGATTATGCTGGAGCTTCTAATATCGCTTTGGGCGCTCATTCAGCATCGGCATTAGCCATGTATATGAGTGACCCCGGAACAAGCAATACACCTGTGGGACATCGCCGTTGGATATTATATTCGCGAGCTTCGGTGTTTGGCATTGGCTCGACAAGCAGCGCCAATACCTTGCGAGTTTTTGGTCCAACGGTTACACCTGCTTATATGCCTTCTTTTGTTGCTTATCCCTCAGCAGGATATTTCCCGCGCGATTTGATGATGTCGCGCTGGTCTTTTAGTATTCCCAATGCCAATTTTAGTGCAGCAACAGTGAGTGTTACGAACGAAGCAGGAACACCTTTGAGCATTACTGTTCACCCACTTGTCAATGGTTATGGCGACAATACCATTGTTTGGGAAATGAACACGGCTTCGGATTTAACCTATACCAACGACCAAGATGTGGTCTATAATGTTATGGTTTCGGGTATTACCAATGCACCTCAATCTGCTTATACCTACAAAGTGGTGGCTATCAAAACACAAACTCCCACCCTATCTACGACTCAAATCAATCCTGGTTGCGGCAACAATGGCTTGGCAACTGTTAGCTATACAGCAGGTATCAAATCTTATTTGTGGAGCAATAGCGCTACCACAGCCACCGCCAACAATTTGGGAGCAGGCACTTATACCGTAACCATAACAGATAAAAATGATTGTACAGCTACCACAACGGTCACATTGGTGAATGCGCCATATAGTGTGACGGCTGTTCCCACGCATCCAACTTGTGGTTTAAACAATGGTAGTATTAGCATTGTTCCCGAAGGCATTAGTTATACTTGGACAGGTGGTTTATCCGGCGGGAATCCCACCAATGTGGCAGAAGGTACTTATACAGTTACCGTAACGGCTGCGGGCGGCTGCACGGCTACCGCCTCTGTTACTTTAGTCAATACGGCGGTTAGCAGTTTTCCATATTGTCAGGATATAGAAAATAGTTCTTTTGGCAATTGGCAGGTGGTTAATCCCGAAAATAATATCACTTTTATACCATTTACACTTACCAATTGTACTTCGAATGGTAGCAAAGTCATTCAATTTCCATCTTGGGGAACAGATTTGTGGAACTCTACCAATACCGACGACCTAATTGCTACCTTTAATTTGACCAACGCCACATCAGCTTCTTTGGTGTTTGATGTTGCTTACAAGGGATCTTATACCAACTTTGGAACAATCCTGAATGTTTCCGCAGCTACAGGATGTGGCACAAATTATACTTCTATCTATAACAAATCAGGTAGTACTTTAGCTACAGTGGCAGGTTATGAAGTCAATACTTCGTGGCAGCCTGCTAATTGTTCGGAGTGGCGAACAGAGACCATTAGCCTAAGTGCTTATTTGGGCAGTGTTGTTACACTACGAATCAGGGTGAGCGCCGACCCAAGTAATCCTTATATGGGAAGCTACAATTATGGACAAAATTTGTATCTCGATGATATTTGCGTGAATGCTATTGTTGGAAATCCTTGTTCGTCCTTTACTGCGGGTGCCACACCCACTCAGCCTACTTGCGGCTTAAACAATGGTAGCATTACCGTCATACCAGCAGGGGGAGGATATACTTATGCTTGGACAGGTGGTTTGTTGGGCAGTAATCCTACTAATGTGGCATCGGGTACTTATACTGTGACTGTGACCAATACAAGCGGGTGTACTGCTACAAAATCTATAACGCTTGATGTTTCATCGGCAGTAACTGCTACAATTGGAAATATCGTTCAGGCAGTTTGTAATGCAGGAGGCTCTGTGGGCGTTACGGCATCGGGAGCAGTTAGCCCCTATACGCGTTTGTGGAGCAATGGTGCTACAACAGGAACAATTAATAATTTAGCACCGGGAGTATATACTGTGACTGTTACTGCTGCCAATGGTTGTACTACTACTGCTATGGCAACAATAACTAATACAACTATTGCGACTCCTACAGGTCTGACAACCACCAATATTACAGCTACAACAGCTACTTTTAGTTGGAATGCGGTGGCAGGAGCGGCTAATTATACTATTTTGGGTAGAAAAGTAGGTACAACCAATTGGACAACTGTGGGACCTGTGAATGGTACGTCAAAAAATATCCAATCTCAAATAACGGCTTGTAAGACGTATGAGTGGAAAGTGCGTGCCAATTGTGCAGATGGGGTAACATCGAGTGCTTATAGCAATACCGTTCAGTTTACGACAACTGGTTGTGGCAGTTCCAACAAAAACGAACTAATAAATGGTGAATGGGATAACGAAATAGGTGTTATAGCTGATTTTAATTTGTTGCCTAATCCTGCGGATAATTGGGTGGTGTTACAGTTGGAATCTGCTGAAGAGACGGCTGTTGATATTGTTGTTACGGATATTGTTGGTAAAATTGTGTCACAGCATTGTGTTTTTTTAGTAGCGGGAGAAAATCATATTGACCTCAATATTGCAGCTTTGCCCAAAGGTTATTATATGGTGATGGTTCATCATCAAGGAGGGCAAATGGTGAAAAAAATGATGGTTATGCAAAAATAATTTGTAGCTTTGTTGATAGATAACAAAATCCCGCAACTAACCCAATGAAGGTAGTTGCGGGATTTTTGCTATTTGAGATAGTCTTCAATGATATATTATGCTCAAAATGTTTATTTTTTCGTGTGGCGAAGCGCGTTAGGGATTGTAGGGGCAGCCGCAGGCTGGTGCTTGCACCGAAGCAAAGCGAAGCCCCGTAAAGCCCGACCCGTAAGGGAAACGCCCAAAAATAAATAAAAAATCTTGAACAGGCAACTTAACTATTCTCTTCCCAAATCATGCAAAGATGCACGATGGTTTGAACAGCTTTTTCCATGTCTTGTACTGATACCCACTCGTGGCGCGAGTGTATGGCTTGTTCTCCTGCAAAAAGGTTGGGGCAGGGCATGCCCATAAACGAAAGGCGTGAGCCGTCGGTGCCACCACGAATGGCGCTCAGACGTGGTGTGACTCCGCTTCGCTGAATGGCTGCCATGGCGTATTTTGTTACTTGGGGGTGTTGGTCAAGCACTTGTTTCATGTTGCGGTATTGTGGTGTAGTTTTCATTTCGGCAAGCGAATTGGGGTATTTTAACATCACTTTGTCGATGGTTTTTTGGAGAAAAACGGCAAGGTCGGCTAACTTTTGGTCGTCGAAATCGCGCAAAATGAGGTTGATAGCAGCATTTTCTAATCCTCCCTCGATGCGGGTAGGGTGGATGAATCCTTGTTTTTGGTGGGTTGTTTCGGGTGTAAGGCGGTGGCGGGGCAAAGCTGCTACGATGTCTGCCGCAATTTTAATGGCGTTTTCCATTTTTCCTTTGGCATAGCCAGGGTGTGCGGACACGCCACGAATGGCAATAACGGCGTTATCGGCTGAAAAATTTTCGTTTTCGAAGGTGCCTAATTTGCCACCATCAAGCGTATAGCCAAAATCTGCGCCCAATTTTTTCATATCCACATGGTCGACACCGCGTCCTACTTCTTCATCGGTGGTGAAGAGGATTCTGATTTTGCCGTGTGGAACTTGAGGGTTGTTGATAAGAAAATAGGCTGCGTCCATAATTTCGGCAACACCTGCTTTGTCGTCTGCCCCAAGCAAGGTGAGTCCACTTGCGGTGATAATATCTTCACCTGTTTTTTGGGCAAGGTCGGTGTGTTGGCGGGGCGAAATGACTTGGGTAGGGTCGTCTGGCAAGGTGATGTCTTGTCCTTGATAGTTGCGGTGCAAAATGGGTTTTACGTCTTTGCCACTACAATCGGGCGCAGTGTCAACATGGGCACAGAAGCACAAAACCGGTACGTTGGGACGGTTGGTGGTGGCAGGAATGGTGGCATAGACATAGCCATATTCGTCGGTGTGAGCATCGCTAATTCCCATAGCTACGAGTTCTTCTGCCAATAGCCGTGACAAGTTTTTTTGCTTTTCGGTGCTGGGCGAAGTGGTGGAATAGTGGTCGGCTTCGGTATCTATTTGCACATAACGCAGAAAACGATCTGCTACGGTATGTTGAAAAGAAAATTTTTGCATCTTTTTTTGTTTATAAATGGGATAAAAGAAGTGGCAAAGGTACGCTTTTCTATAGGAATTAGCAACAAATAAGTGGTGTATGGCTATATAGCCGTGATTTTTTTGTATTTTTGCCCCGATGTTAAAAAAAAGCCGCTTATATGCTACTTATAGGAACAAAAAGATGCTTGAGCTTGTTTAGCATAATGGGCTTAGGTGTGTGTTTTTACCGCTATTGTGCCTGTTTTTTTTAACTTAATAACGACTTAATATCATGGCAAAACAAACCAAATCGACTAAAAATGCCACATCTGCGGTTACGTATAAGGTGGTGGCAAGCAATCGGCGCGCCTATCACGAATACTTTGTGGAACAAAAATATACCGCAGGTGTGGTGTTGGCAAGCACCGAGGTTAAATCTATCAGAGGTGGCAAAATCAATATGAGCGATGCTTATTGTCTGTTCAAAGGCGATGAGTTGTGGCTCCGTAATGTGCATATCGCAGAGTACTATAATGGCGGAATGCACAACCACGAAACGAAGCGCGAACGAAAATTGTTGCTCCAACGGCGCGAATTGCGAAAATTGCAAGCCAAAGTCAAAGAACGTGGTTTTGCTATTGTGCCGCTCGAAGTGTTGCTGACCAACCGCAATTTGATAAAAATAGAAATTGCATTGGTCAAAGGCAAGAAATCGTATGACAAACGCGAAACTATTAAAGAGCGTGATGTAAAGCGCGCAATGGACAGGTTCGAATAGGCATACACGCCTATTCGGTACCTATTTTTTATAACTCATCAATTTCCTCCCCCAAAAATATGCGATATTTTGTTAGTTTTCTTATCGGTTTTGTTTGTATAACAAGCCATGTTTGTGGTCAGCACACGAATATTTTGATTAGCAATGACCCACAATCGCTCAACGAACCAGCTATTATCATCAACCCCAATCAACCTAATCAGTTAGTAGCAGGCACCAATTTTAGTCAATATCACTACTCAACTGATGGTGGCTTGACATGGCAAAACGATTTTTTGACCTCATCTTTGGGTACAATGGGCGACCCTTGTATTGCGGTAGATAATCTGAACAATTTTTATTATTTTCATTTAGCACCTAATATTGATAGAATCATCTGCCAAAAATCTACTAATGGCGGACAATCGTGGAGCGATGGTACATTTACGACACCTGCCGATATTCTTTTGGTACACGACAAAGAGTGGGGCGTTGCCGACCCGCTAAACAATAATATCTATGTGAGCTGGACGCAATATGAAAACCCTTTCAACCCGACTTCAGCCGATAGCACCGATATTTTGTTTGCACGCTCCAGCGATGGCGGACAAACATGGAGCAACCCACTGCGCCTCAATAAGGTGCGTGGCGATGTGTTGTACAAAGATGTGATAGACCCGACTCCTGCTACGGGTATCAATAGTGAGGTGTATGTGGCTTGGGCAGATTCGGTGGGCATTCGCTTTGACCGTTCATTGGATAATGGCACGACATGGTTGTCTGATGATGTTTTGGTGGCTACTGTTCCCACAACTTCCTACTACCACGTGTCGGGAAATGCGCGAGATAGTGTGCGAACATCTGCCAATATTGAGTGCGACTTGAGCAATAGTCCTTATCGTGGCACTATCTATGTTAGTTGGACAGATGCTCGAAATGGCGAGGACAATGGCGATGTTTTTGTGAGCAAATCCACCGACAACGGCAACACATGGTCAGCTCCTTTGCGCGTCAATGACGAAGGTCATACTGCCCAACAATACTACAGCTCGATGACTGTTGACCAAGCTACAGGTTATATTTATTGGGCGTTTTATGACCGCCGTAATCACCCCAATAGCGATTCTACTGACGTATATATGGCTGTTTCGACCGATGGAGCGCAAACATTCAACAATTTTAAGATAAGCGAAACGCCTTTTTTGCCCAATGATTTTGTGTTTATTGGCGATTATTTGGGTATCACTGCCTATAACAATGTGGTGCGCCCCATCTGGATTCGGACTGATAATTTTAACCAAAACAGCCTTTGGACAGCAGTGATTGATGTCCCTTTGGTAACAGGTATTGCCTTGCTATCCAATACTGCTCTGTCCCTGCAAATGCACCTTTCGCCTAATCCGTGTGATAATATTAGTGTTATCGACTTTCATCTGCCCCAAAATGGCGCTTATAGGCTTCGTATCACCGATTTGCAAGGGCGCATAATGTTTGAACAGCAAGAGGCAAATACAGTGCAAGGCAAACATCAATGCGTTGTGACGACCAACAGTTGGACAAGCGGTATTTATGTGTGCGAATTGCTGACCAATGGTGCGCGTTTGGCGGAACGATTGGTGGTGCGTTAGATTTTTTTACGAAATAAAAATTATTGCCGATGAAAATAAAAAGCATTACGCTGCAAAATTATAAGCGGTTTGTGGAAAAACAAACAATTAATTTCCATCACAACGACCAAATTAATGACATTACCTTATTGATAGGCAAAAATGGCACAGGCAAGTCCACTATACTGCAAGCAATTGTTTGTGTAGTGGCTTCGGCTGCGCTCGTAAATACACGTCCCAGCAATATCGATTATCCCGGATTTGTATTTAAGCACATTCATTCAGGAAATCAACCAGCTCGTATAACTGTAGAACTAACTTTTTCGGAAGCAGAATTAGAAGCAACCTATACATTTGCACAACAATTATTGGCAATGGGAGATGCTTTTAAACACATCGAAATACCGAATCGTGAGCAAACCATTTCTCTTAAGTTAATGCAACTGTATGATAGAATAGAGACTACTCCTATTGGATCACTTTCCCAAACAAAAGGATATGAATACGCAACGATTCTAAGCCAATTTGTTCCTGATCCACGCCTATTATTTGAACAAGTTGGTACTATTTATTGGTATTCCGAGCAGCGAACATCTTATAGCTTGAGCCAAAAAGAACAGATTGGACAGACAAACATCGAAAATTTACGCAAATTGTTGGTACAATTAAGTAATTTTAATGTAGCTGTTCAGAGCAAAAACATTACCTTGAGCGAAGGACAACAGAATTTTTATGAAAAATTGGAACAAAATTATCGCATAATGTTTCCCGGACATCGTTTTGTTGGTGCTGTACCCAATTTCAATAATCCGTATGCTCCCGCCGAATTTTTCCTTTCAGATGGTACAAATCATTATGAAATAGAAGAAATATCGGCAGGTGAACGAGCGGTATTTCCTCTGCTGTTGGATTTTTCTCTCAATAATATCAATAATTCTATTATTGTCATTGACGAAAGTGAATTACACCTACATCCTTCTTTACATGCACATTTTTTGAATATTTTACCTCAATTAGGCAAAAACAATCAATTTTTCATTGCTACTCATTCGCCACAAATGTTAGCAGCAAGCAACGCAAATGTTATCTGGTTGCAAGATAATGGAGTTATTACAGAAGGTATTTACACGCAAGGAAGAGATATCAATAGTATTTTGCGAGAATACTTTGATTACAAAAACAGCAATCTTGCGGTTAATGTTTTGTTAAGCGAAATAAATAACCATATTAATAATTATGATGTTGAAAAAGCACAACAAACTTTGGACAAACTTGCTACTATTTGGGGTGAGCAAGATTTAGAGGTACAACGTTTCCAAACCTATATCGATATGCTATGAAATACGTCTCTAAACACAAACCACCACAAAGCCTTATAGATAGGCGTGCCACTCAAGGAGCAAAATATGAAGCTCCGCAACTTGAGTGGCAAGAACAATTACTCGACGAACAAGGATATATTTGTGCTTATTGTATGCAACGAATTAGCTTAAAACGCAAAGACGGAAAACCACTGATAAGGATAGAGCATTACAAGCCACGCCAAAAATATCCCAAACTAGATCTCGAATGGACAAATATGCTCGGTGTTTGTATTGGAGTAACCAATGGAGGTATTGCGCATTGCGATTCTACACAAGGTAAAGAAGGAAAAATGAGTGGAGCCATAGAACTTCAAGTTTTGCATCCTTTACATAAAAGTAATTCGGAAAATGTGCTAACCTACGATATAAGCGGATATATTTTGCCTGTACCTGCAATTAATACCGAATTATCTGAAAAAATTGCTGGTGATTTGAATATATGCCTCAATCTTAATGACGAACAAATCCGTTTGGCACGAAAAAATGCGATGGATATGGCAAAACAAAGGTTGATACAGCAATTCCCTCATAAAACATGGACACAAAAAGATTTACAAAATGAAATTGACTATTGGTCAAGTCGGCATAATGGTAAATTTCTGCCGTATTGTCAGGTAGCTATTTGGTTTTTGATTTTTTTGAAAAATAAACCTAAACACAAATAACTTAAATATTCGTAATAATGTCGCAAATAAACACCCCAACCACCAAACAACCCCCAAAAACTCCCACAGGCACACAACTATCTTGCAAAGGCTGGATACAAGAAGCCGCCTTGCGAATGTTGCACAACAACCTCGACCCCAACGTTGCCGAACGTCCCGAAGACCTTGTCGTATATGGCGGACGTGGCAAGGCTGCCCGCAATTGGGAGGCTTTCGACCTTATTGTCAAAGCCCTCCGCGACCTCAACGACAACGAAACGCTATTAGTGCAGTCGGGCAAACCTATTGGCATTCTCCCTACCCACAAAGATGCGCCGCGCGTCCTTATTGCCAACTCCAATTTGGTGGGCAATTGGGCGAATTGGGAGCATTTCAACGAATTGGAGAAAAAAGGTTTGATGATGTATGGACAAATGACTGCTGGTTCTTGGATATACATCGGCACACAAGGTATTGTGCAAGGCACGTATGAAACCTACCTTTCTCTCGCCGAACAACACTATAAAGGCACACTCAAAGGCACATTCAACGTCACAGCAGGACTCGGCGGTATGGGTGGCGCACAACCACTCGCCATCACCATGAACGAAGGTGTGTGTCTGGCTGCCGAAATAGAAGAATGGCGCATCGACAAACGCCTCGAAACGCGCTATTTAGACCAAAAATTTACGGACATAGACCAAGCCATCGATGCTGCCGTGCAAGCCGCAAAAGACCAAAAAGCACTTTCTATTGGCGTACTTTGCAACGCTGTTGACTTGTTGCAACGCCTCATCGACCGCAATATCACGCCCCACACCCTCACCGACCAAACTTCGGCACACGATGAATTGAGCTATGTGCCAGCTAACCTTAGCGCCGAACAAGCCAATGCTTTGCGCGAAGCCAATCCCGAACAATACCGCCAGTTGTCGCTCGATACGATGGCACAACACGTCCGCCTAATGCTCGAATTGCAAGGGCGCGGCGCTATTACTTTTGACTATGGCAACAACCTGCGCGGGCAAGCCAAAGACAAACGCGGTGTGCAAAATGCTTTTGATTTCCCGGGATTTGTGCCTGCCTATATCCGTCCTTTGTTCTGCAAAGGTTCGGGACCATTCCGATTTGTGGCATTGTCCGGCGACCCACAAGACATTCATACCTGCGACCAAGTGCTGCTCGACCTTTTTGGACACAAAAAAGGCTTGGTTCGTTGGATAAAAATGGCACAAGAACGCATTGCTTTTCAAGGCTTGCCCGCCCGAATCTGTTGGCTCGAAATGGGCGAAAGACAAAAAGCTGCTTTGGCATTCAACCAATTAGTGCGCGAAGGCAGGGTGAAAGCTCCCATCGTTATTGGGCGCGACCATTTGGACACAGGCTCGGTGGCTTCACCCAACCGCGAAACCGAAGCCATGCTCGACGGGTCTGATGCCGTAGCCGATTGGCCCATCTTGAACGCCCTTATCAACACAGCAGGCGGAGCAAGTTGGGTGTCGTTGCACCATGGTGGCGGCGTAGGCATGGGGTATTCCATTCATGCGGGTATGGTCATTGTTGCTGACGGTACTGCCGATGCCGAAGAACGCTTGCGACGCGTCCTACACAACGACCCTGCTATGGGTGTTATCCGTCATGCCGATGCGGGTTATGACATTGCCCAAGACACAGCTCGCCAACATCGCTTAGATATCCGACAACGCTTTCAATAATCTTATCCAAAACTGTAGGTAATAACCATCACTCTGAACTATTACCTACAGTTTTATTATGCAAAAAGTAAGCTATCATGCTCCACCAAAACCTACGAGAAGAAGAACTAAAAAGCCGCATAGCCGCCACCTATTTTGCCGATTATGACTGTGCAAGTATCATTGACATCATAGATTTTTGTGTGAGCGTACCCAACTCGCACCACACCGAAACCCTGTCTTTATTGTGGGCAGAGGCGAAGCGTGGCAAATCCGATATATACAAATCCATTGTGCAACTCATCCTGACCATTGGAAAGGCACGAACTTTCGACAAACATTTGCCACCAGCGTTCTTGGGTGCTTTTGATGCCGAAAAAATAGTGTTTATTCCCTACAACGACATACATGATATTTTCTATCTCAACGATTTCAATTGGAACGTCACACCGTCCAACTACGACACCAAAGAGTTTGTGTTGGTGTTGGAAAAAGTGATGCAAACCATCGAACAAAAATCATTGCTGTTCCATTTTGAGCAAGATGATAAAGAAATTCTGTCTTTTGTCCAAAATAATTTTGTCGTCGGAAAATCAGACGCTTCTAAAATCAGAATTGACAAAAATAATTTTATCACCATCTACATTAAATGGCTACAGACTGTCAAACCGACGATTGCCGTTAATTGGGATTTGGTGAAAAAAGCCGGGATTATTGACGGAGATTTCTACCTCGCCGATTTGTTGTCACGCGAAAACGAAACCTTGAAAGACAAACTTTTTGTATTGTTAAAAAAAGACTATTATGTGTTGGACAGAAAAATCAACGATTTAGGGTTTTTCAACGAGTCGAAAACAAATTTCATTGACCACCAAAAAGCCCATACACAATTTTGGAACAGATACGAACGTCCGCCTCAAGAGCAATATTGGGACTACATTGTGCAACGGCGCGACTTGTTGGTGCCTCAAGATGTGCGTGAGCGCAAAGGTAGCTTTTTCACGCCTCAAGTGTGGGTAGAACTTTCGCAACGTTACCTTTCTGATGTTTTGGGCGAAGATTGGCAGGATGAGTACTATATCTGGGATTGCGCAGCAGGGACAGGTAATTTGCTCAACGGTTTGACCAATAAATACCACATTTGGGCAAGTACGCTGGACAAACAAGACGTAGATGTGATGCACGACCGCATAAAAAATGGTGCTAATTTATTGGAAAACCATGTTTTTCAGTTCGATTTTTTGAACGATGACTTTACGAAACTACCCAAAACCTTGCAAACTGTTATCAATAATCCCGAAAAACGAAGAAAATTAGTCATTTATATTAATCCGCCTTATGTGGAAAGTAATGGTAGAATAAGCACTGTCCGAAAAGACACTAAAAACACCAAGACTTATGAAAGATATGCTACTAAATTAGAAAAAGTTGGAGCAGAGCTGTTTGTTCAGTTTTTGATTCGTATTTATATCGAAATACCGGACTGCATTATTGGGCAGTTTTCGACCTTAAAAGCAGTTAGCGCCAGCAATTCGACCGTATTTAGAAGTCATTTTTTAGCGCGTTTAGATAGCTTGTTTGTGATTCCGTCTTATACGTTTGACAATGTAAAAGGTAAGTTTCCTATTGGTTTTTTTATTTGGAAAACCAACGAAAAGGAAAAATTCAAACAAATAACTGCAAGCGTTTATGGCGCAAATGGTCGTTTTGTCGGGACAAAAATGGTTTATTCTTATGACAATGGGCAAGGAAAAATCAATGGTTGGCTCACTCTTTTTGCAATAACGAATGGCGAAAACAATTTTATTGGTGTGTTAATGGCAGATGCTCCCGATTTTCAGAACAATAATTTTGTTGCTATACAAAATAACAAAAGCAAAAGACATGACATTTTTTTCAACATAAACAAAAAAAACATTATTCAAACCGCTGTATATTTTGCAGTTCGCAAGTGCATTCCCGCCACTTGGCTCAACGACCGCGACCAGTTTCTGTATCCCAACGAAGGCTGGCAGACCGACACCGAGTCCCAAAACGATTGTTTAGCGTATGCTTTGTTTCATGGACAAAACAGAATTAGCAGCAACGATGGCATTAACCATTGGATACCTTTCACGGAGCAAGAAGTCGATGCCAAAGAAAAATTTGCGAGCAATTTTATGACGCAATTTATCAAAGGCAAACTCAAAACTGCTTCGAACGGAGAAATTTTTGATACCCAACACACACCACGCACCACGCCACTTGTGTTTTCCGCCGAAGCAAATGCTGTATTCGAAGCAGGGCAAAAATTGTGGCAATACTACCACCAACAACCCAATGCCAATACCAATGCCAGCCTATATGACATTCGCCAACACTTCCAAGGCTACAGTGACAAAGGCAGAATGAACAACCGAAGCACTAATGAAACCTACCACCAACTTGTGCTATTGTTGCGCGATCAACTCAAAATTTTAGCACAAAAAATAATACCCAAAGTTTATCAATATGGGTTTCTGAAATAATAATTCACCCCAAAACATAGTTTATACCATGAAATATTTGATTAGCACAGTATTGTTGCTTACTATGAGCTTTTTTTTGGATAGTTGCCACAAAAAAGCTATCGACAACACACCCACTACTATCCAATGGATGAGCATCGAAGAAGCAGCGAGTGCCAATGCCCAAAAACCGCGAAAAATGTTGGTTGATGTCTACACAGACTGGTGCGGCTGGTGCAAACGCATGGATGCACAAACGTTCCAGCACCCCGAAATCGCCAAATTTGTCAACAAAAACTATTATGCCGTCAAACTCGATGGCGAAGGCAAACAAGCTATCCAATACAACGGCAAAACCTATAACAACACCAGCGGAAAAGCACACGATTTGGCAATCGAGCTACTACAAGGACGCATGGGCTATCCTTCCATTGTATTTTTGGACGAAAAAATGCAAAAAATTCAAACCTACCCCGGTTTCCAAACCGCTGATAAATTTGACCTTTTGCTCAACTACTATACACAAGACCGCCACAAAAAAGGCGAAGAATTGGCAACCTTCGCCACCACTTTTAAGTCAAAAATAACTGTCGAAGCACCAAAATAAGCATACATGGACATTTACGAACAAAAGTGGCAATGGAAATTTGGACTACTCATTGCCGCTTTGCTCATCACTTCTGCTTCTTTGCTCTATACCAACATTCTGGCACGCCAATTGGCAAAAGAAGAGCGCCGCAAAATGCAAGTTTGGGCAAACGCCCTCAAACAAATGAGTAAAACCCTCACTTCCGATGTGATGGGTGACGACAGTTTTTGGCTCGATATCATCAAAGACAACGAAACCATACCTGTTATTGTCACCGACGAAAAAGGAGACATTACGTCTGTCCGAAATGTTGACAAAAATAAACAAGACAACAACCCGCGCGCATGGATTCAGAGCAATAAAGACAAACTAATTGGCATTCTCGAGGACATGAAAGGTCAACATGAGCCAATTGTTATTGATATTACGGTCTTAGACACCACACAACTTACCACCGAAACCATACCGACTGTGGTAGCCAAACAATTTATCTACTACGGTGATTCGAGCCTTTTGGTGCAGATAAAAGCCTATCCCTACATACAGTTGGTCATTACTGCCATATTTCTGCTCGTTGCCTACTTGCTATTTAGCACCGCTCGACGCGCCGAACAAAACAAAGTATGGCTGGGTATGGCAAAAGAAACCGCCCACCAATTAGGCACACCATTATCGTCGCTTATGGGCTGGGTCGAAATGCTCAAAACCGTCCAAGACCCCGACGGCATGAACGATATGATTGCCCAAGAAGTAGGCAAAGACGTAGAACGCCTACAACTGATTGCCGATAGGTTTTCCAAAATTGGCTCTATACCCAAGCTACAAAACAGCGATGTTGTGGACGAGGTGCGCCAAACCCTCTACTACGTCAAACGCCGTGCCTCGTCGCGCGTAAGTTTCCATTTTGACGAAACAACACCACCCATAACCATTGCCCTAAGCCCTGTTTTGTTTGATTGGGTTATCGAAAACCTCCTCAAAAACGCCCTCGATGCGATGGACGGCAAAGGCGAAATTCGCGTTGCCATAGCCGAAGATGCCAACGATGTGGTGATTGACGTAACAGACACTGGCAAAGGCATTCCCAAATCGCGCTTCATCACCGTCTTCGAGCCGGGCTACAGCACCAAAAAACGCGGCTGGGGTTTGGGACTATCTCTCTCCAAACGCATCATCGAAACCTACCACAAAGGCAAAATCTTTGTAGCCCATTCAAGCCCCAACGAAGGCGCTACTTTTCGCGTTATTTTGCCTAATAAGAAGGTAGCCGAAACAACCTAAATCCAACACGTTTTTCCCAAAAATCCTCAAAAAATGCCCCACGAATTAGACGTACCCAACCTACATCTGCCACGCATAGTCATTGTCGGCGGAGGATTTGGCGGCATAGAATTAGCCAAAAAATTGCGCAACTTGCCCGTCCAAGTGGTTATGATTGACCAAAACAACTACCACACCTTTCAACCCCTGCTCTACCAAGTAGCCACAGCAGGACTCGAACCCGATTCTATTGCTTTTCCCTTGCGAAAAATATTCAAACAACAAAAAAACTTCTATTTTCGCATGGCAAAAGCCGAGCAAGTCCTCCCCAACGACAATTTGCTCCTCACCAACATTGGCAAACTCCACTACGACTACCTTGTGCTTGCCACAGGCTCCACGAGCAACTATTTCGGCATGAACGACATCGCCACCAACAGCTTGCCCATGAAAAGTCTGCCCGAAGCCCTCAACCTGCGCAGCATGATTCTACAATGCTTCGAAAACGCCTTGCTTACCCATAATTTGACCGAACGCGAAAGCCACACCACTTTTGTCATCGTAGGCGGCGGACCGACAGGTGTAGAAATGGCAGGCGCGATGGGCGAACTCAAAAAACACGTCTTGCCCAACGATTATCCCGAACTCGATTTTCGTCGTATGAGAATCCACCTCATCGAATCGGGCGACCGTTTGCTTGGCAATATGTCCGACGAATCAAGCCAAAAAACCTTAGAATTCTTGGAACGCTTAGACGTACATGTGTGGTTAGACACTTTTGTAACAGCTTATGACGGCAATGTTTTGCAAACCAAAGGCGGCAAAACCATTAATGCCAAAACAATGATATGGTCGGCGGGCGTAAAAGGACAAATCATCGAAGGACTCGCCCCCGAAGCCATTGGCAAAGGCAGCCGCATTTTGGTCGACACCACCAACAAAGTCATTGGACACGCCAACATATATGCCATCGGCGACGTGGCAGCCATGATTGCCGACGACACCCCGCGCGGACACCCGATGGTAGCGCCCGTAGCCATTCAGCAAGGACAATTATTGGGCGAAAACATAGCGCACATCCTCCAAAAAAAAGAAACAAACCCATTCAAATACCGCGACAAAGGCAGCATGGCAACCGTAGGACGCAACCGCGCCGTTGTCGAAGTGGGTAAAATGAAAACACAAGGCTTCATAGCTTGGTTTCTTTGGATGACCGTCCATTTGATGACCTTAGTAGGGTTTCGCAACAAAGTTGTCACCCTCATCAATTGGATTTGGAACTACTTCAACTATGATCGCGGCATCAGGCTCATTGTCCGTCCCTACAAAAATCCCAACATACCCAATTCGCCCCACAGCCGACAAGAAACCAACTAAAATACACATTTTTCGTATTTTGAAATATTAAAATTGTTTTATTTTTTGGGCGTTTCCCTGCGGGTCGGGCTGCTACGGGCTTCGCTACGCTTGGTGCTGCGTTGCTCTCCGCACTGGCTAACGCCACCCTCCGCATCCCTAACGCGCTTCGCCACTCGCCAAACACTACATTTAGAGAAAAAAATACCTCAAAGACTTTACAACGCCACCATATTTCATAACCCTTTTAAATCATTCAGTTATGTTAGAAAGTTTGCAACCGCTTTTCGAGCATTTCGACCCCATTCCGTATGCAATACCTTTCTTTCTCGTTACCTTTATCCTCGAATACTGGATACTGACGCACCAGAAACATGAACCATACGATGTCAAAGATGGAGCAGCCAGCGTGACGATGGGTGTAGGGTCTATTTTCACCACTTTAGCTGCTAAATCGGTAGCCTATTTGATATTCATGTATATCTATGACAACTATCGCCTATTTGACCTTTCTCCAACTACTTGGTGGTTTTGGGTGCTGTTGGCGCTGGGCGACGATTTTAGCTTCTATTGGCATCACCGCCTGAGCCACGAAGTACGCCTATTGTGGGCAGCACATGTCAACCATCATTCGTCACAACAATACAATTTAGCAACAGCCTTGCGACAAAGTTGGACAGAAGAAATTTACAAGTTTGCCTTTTGGGTTTGGTTGCCTTTGCTTGGGTTTCATCCTTTGATGATTTTTGTGCAAATGTCGTTTAGTCTCATCTATCAATACTGGATACACACCACCCTCATCAACCGCCTTCCGCGTCCCATAGAATTTATATTCAACACACCTTCTCATCATCGTGTTCATCATGCGTCCAATGTGCGTTATTTAGACAAAAACTATGCGGGCATATTGATTATTTGGGATAGATTTTTTGGTACTTTTGGTCCCGAATTAGACAAAGAACCCGTAATTTATGGCATCACCACCAATATCCACACCTACAATCCATTGAAAATAGCCAGCCACGAGTTCATTGCCTTATTCAAAGATTTTCACAAAGCCCGCACTTGGCGCGACGCATTTAACTACCTCGTTCAGCCACCCGGCTGGAGTCCCGACGGTAGTACCAAAACAGCAAAAGTTTTGCAGCGCGAATTAAAAGAACTTTCGTAAGCATTAAACATCGGCAAACTTAAACAGTCTAATAACATGCGAAAGATAATATTGTACATTGCCACTTCACTCGATTCTTTCATTGCCCGAACAGATGGCAGCATTGATTTTCTCGATGCTTTGGCACCGCCTTCCAACACCGAAGACTATGGGTACAACACCTTATTAGGACAAATAGACTCCACACTCATGGGGCGAAAAACTTATGACTCTATCATGGCTATGGATATGCCTTTTCCATATCCCGACAAAAAAAATTATGTCTTTAGCCGTACCCAACAGCAACCTTCCCTCGATTTTGTTCGTTGGATAAATGACGATGTAGTGAATTTTGTCAAAAATTTAAAACAGCAAGAAGGCAAAGACATTTGGCTCATCGGTGGTGGAACTATCAACACCCTATTGCTCAACGCCCAGTTGATAGACGAAATACAGTTGGCATTGGTTCCAATTTTTTTGGGCGAAGGCATTCCTTTGTTCGAAAAACCTTTGCACGAAAGCACTTTTGCTATCAACAAGATCAAACATTGTCACACAGGACTCATAATGCTACAATTATTACCTCGCCAACTATCGACCTAAATAACCCAATTATAAACCCAATATGAACAATAGAAATTTTTTGTGGCTTTGTGTGCTATGCAGTTTGTTTGCAATTTTCTATAGTTGCGAACCTGATACACCCACCACTGAAACTTGTACTGCAAGCAACGCCATTCGTAACAAATACGAAGAAGATGCTATCCGTTTGGCTTTGCGAATACAACAAAACGGAGCTAATGCGAATCAAGTCGTTGTTTCAGAATCGCTCATCGAACGCATGTTAGCTGCTTTGGCTACGGTCGAAAACAGTACTTCGCTCGCCGCTGATTCCGTTTTGACCAACTATAGCATAAAAACCCTATCCTATCCTGCGTATGACGAATTTACGGTAGAAGTAGACACCTCCGTAGCATGGGTACATCAATGGATGCAAGGACAACGCCTTACTGGTAATACTGCTATAGATAATCTAATGACAACATATGGCTTAGATGTAGAGAACTTCTTGAGTCTATCCGTCAATTTCGCTACCCTAAAATCCAACGAACCGCTTAATATCGCTGCTTTGGTAGATGATTTCGAAGCCATAAGTGGTGTATTGAATGTAGATTTTGCCAATACTCCACCCAGCGGCAGCGACATCGAAGCTGTAGATTTGGGTAGCATCATCAAACTGACCTATACTGTTGGCTATGATGCACCTGCTGCTCCGGGTAGTTGCTCAGGCACGTGTGACTTTTCCCGCTCGTGGGTTTTCGACACCCAAATAGATAATGGACTCTGCCAAGCTACTTTTGTCGAAAGTTTTGGAGATCCCGCACCCTAAATTATGGCTACAAAACCCATTTGTGCATAAATTTTAAAAAAAAGAAAAAAAAATGCAGAAAAATTTGGAAATACCAAAGTATGTCCGTACCTTTGCACCGCTTTAGCAGTGAGGTGAGGTGGGTGAGAGGCTGAAACCACCAGTTTGCTAAACTGACGTACTGGAAACGGTACCGCGGGTTCGAATCCCGCCCTCACCGCTCCAAAATATGGAGCTAACAGTACAAAGCAACTTTCTTTTTCTAATGTTTTCCAAATTGTTCGGGGTGTAGCGCAGTCCGGTTAGCGTACCTGCTTTGGGAGCAGGGGGTCGCAGGTTCGAATCCTGCTACCCCGACAAATAAACATGAAGTACAAAAAAGCAGCACTTTTCCAAGTGTTGCTTTTTGTGTTTACAAAACCATCGAGCAAAACCAACCAACATTGCGACAATACCACCATTTTAAGGTCGACATTACCCACTTCAAAAAACAACTGTTGCATTGGGCAGCAAATTTTGAAGTGGTTTTTTATTTTGATAGCAACCAATATCCGCATGACCGCTATGCTCGCTACGAATGCCTCGTGGCAGTACATAGCCGCATACCTGATTTTGATAGTTCTCATACTTTTGCACAACTCCAACAACTGCACGACCAGACACAAGATTGGCTTTTTGGTTGGCTGACATACGACATCAAAAACCAAATAGAGCCGCTACATTCCAACAATTTCGACGGTTTGGTATTTCCAAGAAGCTACTTTTTTCAGCCCGAAATAATCATCACTCTCCAACACGACGGACAAGCCACGATAGGTATTTTGTCTACTGTCCAACACACCTTCGCCGACATTCTGCAAGCCATAGCACAACAAAACACCCACACGCCGCCAAGTCCGCCTGTCACTATGCAGCCACGCATGACCGCCGAAGATTACAAACAGCGCGTCACAGCACTGCAAAACCACATTCGGCGCGGCGATATTTACGAAGTCAATTTGTGCCAAGAATGGTGGGCAGAGCAAGTAGACATACAGCCTTTGCCTGTTTTTGAACAACTTAACCAACACACCCGCGCACCCTTTGCAGCTTTTGTGCGCCACGCACAACACTATGCGATGTGTGCAAGTCCTGAACGTTTTTTGCAAAAAACAAACGACCAAATCGTGGCGCAACCTATCAAAGGCACCATACGACGCGACCTCCACAACCCTACCCATGACCAACAACTCCAAAAAATCCTACAGGATAATCCCAAAGAACGTTCGGAAAACGTGATGATAGTCGATCTGATGCGCAACGACCTTTCGCGCATTGCTCAACGTGGCACGGTGCAAGTGGCAGAATTGTTTGGCGTATACCGTTTTTTGACCGTTCATCACCTTATTTCGACCATTACAGCCCGCCTCGCACCTGCCTATCATTGGGCAGACCTCCTTCGAACAACTTTTCCAATGGGGTCTATGACTGGCGCACCCAAATTTAACGCCATGCAACTTATCGAGCAATACGAACTAACACAGCGTAGCCTTTATTCAGGCAGCCTGCTATACATCACACCCAAGGGAGACATGGACAGCAATGTGGTCATTAGAAGTTTGCTCTACAATGCCAACAAACGCTATTTGTCGTTTCAGGTGGGCAGCGCCATAACACACTATGCCACACCCGATATGGAATACGCCGAATGTTTGCTCAAAGCACAAGCTCTGCTCAAGGCGGTTGGGGCGCTGTAGTTTTGGGATATTTTTTACTATTTCAATCCAAATTATTAGTATGGACATTTCTTACATTTTGAACCATTTGGGCGAAGAACGCGCCAACTATTTTCATGCTGTATCGCCTCCTATCATACAAAGCAGCAATTTTACTTTTGAGGATATTGCCGCTATGCGCGAATCTCTCAAAGACGAATTGAATCAGCCATTTTATACGCGTGGTGGCAATCCGACCGTCACCATTTTGCGGCAAAAAATAGCTGCTTTAGAAAAAGCAGAAGATGCCTTAATTTTTGGTAGTGGCAGCGCGGCAGTAGCCGCAGCCATGTTATCCCAGCTTCGAGCGGGTGATCATGTAGTGTCTGTAGCCAAACCTTATAGTTGGTCTAACAAATTAATGACTCGTTTTTTGGAGCGTTATGGTGTTTCGCACACCTATATCGATGGCACTGATGAACAAAACTATGAGAAAGCCATACAACCCAATACGCGTGTTTTGTTTTTGGAAAGCCCCAACTCTTTGACTTTTGAACTGCAAAATATCCCAGCGGTGGTTGCCATTGCCAAACGCCACAACTGCATAACCATTATAGACAACAGTTATGCCTCGCCCTACTACCAAAATCCCATCGAAATGGGGGTTGATATTGTGGTACATTCTGCCACCAAATACCTTAACGGACATAGCGATGCCGTTGTGGGTGTGCTGTGTAGTTCCAAAGCCATTGTCCGTCAAATTTTCGAGAACGAATACATGACTTTGGGCGGCATCATTTCGCCAAACGATGCTTGGTTGTTGTTGCGCGGTTTGCGCACGCTTCCGATTCGTATGGAGCAATGCAGCAAAAGTGCAGCCCAAGTGGTGGAATACTTGGCTTCGCACCCCAAAGTTCAGCGTGTATTATATCCTTTTTCGCCCGATTTTCCTCAATATGAGTTGGCACGACAACAAATGCGCGGTTGCAGTAGTTTGTTTTCGTTCTATTTAGCTGCATCTGATTTGGCGGCGGTAGAACGTTTTTGCAATGCTTTGCGCTATTTCCTATTGGCTTGCTCTTGGGGTGGACATGAGTCGTTGATTTTCCCTTCATGTGTATTGTATACCTCCGAAAACTATCAAAGCACAGGACAAGGTTGGAATATGGTGCGCATGTATGTAGGATTAGAATCGCCCGACGTGTTGATAGCCGACCTTGCACAAGCATTAGAACAGATGTAGCTCAGGGTATTTTGTTGTGTGTGTGTGTGTGTGTGTTCAAAAAAATTAGGCTGAAACCGAATAATGTTCAAGTAATGTTATGATTGTATGGTAGTCGTGTTCTATTTTGTCTATTTTGTTGGAATAAAATGCTGTTTTTGCTATATGGCTGCATAGGCTATAGAGTTGCTTCGTCAATCGGATTTTTTACTAAAAAATGACATTATAATTTTTGTTCGAGTGGCGAAGAGCGTTAGGGATGCGGAGGGTGGCGTTAGCCAGTGCGGAGAGCAACGAAGCACCGCAGCAAAGCGAAGCCCGCAGCAGCCCGACCCGCAGGGAAACGCCCAAAAAAAACAATACGGGATTATCGAACTATTTTAACCCAAATGGAACGGCACTATTGTTGCAATAGCTATAGTTTATATTTTCATAGTAATGGTTTTTGTGTTATCAATGCGCTACTTCAACAACATTTTTGCCCAAATACTACTAATATCCAAGATTTGTGCGTACCTTTATCCCCAAATTTTGTAATCATATCCAATAATGAATAATCCATTAACCCGTCAATTGCTACCACATGCCATCGCCATATTGGTCATGTTGGTCATTTGTTTGGCATATTTCTATCCTACTTTGGAAGGTAAAGTTTTGCAGCAGTCCGATATTATCAATTGGACAGGCATGGCAAAAGAGATTAAAGACTATCGCGCCGCAACAGGCGAAAACACCCTTTGGACTAACTCGATGTTTGGAGGTATGCCTGCCTACCAAATTGACATGCCATCGTCAAGTAACTGGGTCAATAAATTGCGTGTTTTGCTCATCGACGGTTTGATGCCGCGCACACCTGCTCTCATTTTCTTGGCTATGCTATCTGCCTACATTTTGACGATTGTGTTGGGTGCAAATAGTTTGATTGGCATAATTGTAGCCATTGCTTTCGGTCTGTCGACCTACAATTTGCTTATTCTCGAGGCAGGACACGTCACCAAGATGATGTCTATGTCTACTATGCCTGCTGTTATTGCGGGGGTTATCATGGCATATAGGCGCAATTTTTTGGGTGGTATAGCCCTCACGGGTTTTGCGATGGCTTGTAATATCGCCTCTAACCACTATCAAATTACCTATTATTTGTTGCTTTGTTTGGGTATTTATGGTATTGCCGAATTGGTGCGTGCCATTCGTCAACAAACATTACCACATTTTATAAAAGTATCCGTAGCTTTGGCACTGGTCATGGGTTTGGCGGTTGCTACAGATTTTACCCGTATCATTACTACATATGAATATGGCAAAGAAACCACGCGCGGCGGTTCAGCGTTGGGTAGCGACTCGCAATCGGGTGAAAAAGGTTTGGGACGTGACTATGCTTTTAGCTGGAGCTATGGTATTGCCGAAACTTTCAATTTGCTCGTACCGCGCTTTATGGGAGGAGGCTCGTCGGAGCCAATTTCAAAAGATAGTAAAATTTATGAACTTATTCAACAGGATAATGGTCCGATGTATTGGGGACCTCAACCTTTCACAGGTGGACCAACCTACATTGGTGCTATTATTTGTTTCTTGTTCGTATTAGGTTTGTTGGTGGTTCGCAACGAACTCAAATGGTGGTTGTTGGCAGCCACAATGTTGTCTATTATGTTGGCTTGGGGCAAAAACTTTCCAATGCTCAACAATATTTTGTTCGACATTTTGCCTGGATACAACAAATTTCGTACTGTTTCGATGATTTTGGTGATTGCACAATTAACAATACCTCTTTTGGCAGGTTTGGCGCTCTACGAAATTGTGCGACAATTGGCAGCCGCTCAAAGCGCCGAAAAAGACCAAAAAGGCGTTTTGGCAAGCACACAACAAGCACTTGTTCGTTCGTTACTGCAAGCTACGGCTGTGGTTGGAGGTTTGTTGTTGGTGTTTGCCATTCTCGGCACAGGTTTGTTTGAGTTCACAGGTGGCGGCGACGAACAATTTAAACAATATGGTGAAGAAGCCTATAACCGTTTGCTTGATGCATTGATTGCTGACCGACAAAGCTTATTCCGCGCTGATAGTTTCCGTTCTTTGTTGTTTGTGCTGGGAGCAGCGGCTTTGTTGTGGGCGCTTATCAAACAAAAACTACAGCAAACTTGGCTTTTAGCAGGTCTTGCGTTTTTGGTGTTAATTGACCTTTGGACGGTTGACCAACGTTATTTGGCGGCAGACAGTTTTGTATCACGACGCAACTCCGAAGATGCTTTTGTGCCTACGGCTGCTGATCAACAAATTTTGCAAGACAAAGACCCGAATTTCCGTGTGTTCAACACCACACGCAGTCCTTTTAATGATGCCATTACGTCCTATCATCATAAATCGGTAGGTGGTTATCATGGTGCTAAATTGAGCCGCTATCAAGACCTTATCGAAAACCATTTGACTCAAAACAATATGGCGGTATTCAATATGCTCAACACCAAATACATTATCACAGGCAATAACCAGTCTAATGTTGCACAACGCAACCCAAATGCCTTGGGCAACGCATGGTTTGTCGATTCTATCAAAGTGGTGCTTGATGCCAAAGCTGAAAATGCGGCACTAAAACAATTTAATCCGCGCACAACTGCCATTGTCGACCAACAATACCAAGCCAAATTAGGTGGTTTGACGAATATACAAAACGATTCGACCGCAAGTATCAAACTAACATCTTATAAACCTAATTTGTTGGTGTATGAATCTAACAACGACAAAGAATCTTTGGCAGTTTTTTCAGAGATTTATTACAACGACCACAAAGGCTGGGAAGCAAGTATCGATGGCAAACCCACAGAACATTTGCGTGCTAACTATGTGTTGCGAGCTATGAAAATTCCGGCAGGCAAACACCAAATACAATTCAAATTTGCGCCTAATTCTTATGCTATGGGCGAAAAAATTTCTTTGTTTAGCTCCATTTTGATGTTGTTGTTGATGGTGGCGGGCGTGGCTTTGCCTTTTTTGAGGAAGGAACAAACGGCATAAACAACTAAAATTTTATTTAACCATGTCCAAAAAATACACCCGTTTTTGGGATTTTTATCCCTACTACCTCACCGAACACCAAAACAGCGTGTCGCGCACTTTGCATTTCATTGGCACAGGTATTGTCATTGTCTTGCTACTGATGGCGCTCTGGACACAAAATTGGCGCTATGTGGCAGCTATGCCCTTGGCGGGTTATGGTTTTGCGTGGGTAGGACATGCTTTTTTTGAACGCAACAAACCCGCAACTTTCACCTATCCTTTGTTTAGTTTGGGTAGCGATTTTGTCATGTTTTGGCACATCTTGACAGGGCAAATCGGGCGAAAAATGGAACAAGCTCGCCAAACTATCACACAACAAAATACCACTCAATAAATAGACCAATAACAAGCAATAAAACAAATTTCATAAATTTCTTGATATATAATTAGTTGGTAATCAGTTAATTATATGCTTTTGAGAAGTTTGTTTACCTATGCCATTGTACATACATAAAAAATACTTTTTCAAAAATTCATGAATTATCCACACGATAAAGTCATCTTTGACCTTATTGCTGCCGAAGAACACCGTCAGACGTTTGGCATCGAACTTATTGCCTCCGAAAACTATACTTCCGAGCAGGTGCAGCGTGCTATGGGCAGCGTTTTGACTAACAAATATGCTGAAGGCTATCCCGGAAAACGCTACTATGGTGGTTGCCAAGTGGTTGACGAGGTAGAACAATTGGCTATTGATCGTGCCAAAAGTTTGTTTGGCGCTGCTTATGCCAATGTGCAGCCGCACTCGGGTGCGCAGGCGAATGCGGCTGTGATGTTAGCCCTCCTACAGCCTGGCGACACCTTGTTGGGTTTCAACCTTTCGCATGGCGGACACCTTACGCATGGTTCTAATGTCAATTTTTCGGGTAAACTATACCGTCCCACATTCTATGGTGTGGAACAGGAAACAGGCACCGTCGACATGGACAAAGTGGCTGAAATTGCTACCCGCGAAAAACCTAAACTCATCGTTTGTGGGGCTTCTGCTTATGCTCGTGATTGGGATTATGCGCGTTTTAGAGCTATTGCCGATTCCGTTGGAGCGTTGTTGATGGCAGACATTGCGCATCCCGCAGGGCTTATTGCCAAGGGTTTGCTTAACAATCCCTTGCCACACTGCCACGTGGTGACGACCACCACCCACAAAACTTTGCGTGGTCCCAGAGGTGGTATGATTTTGATGGGCAATGATTTTGAGAATCCGATGGGTCTCAAAACGCCCAAAGGCGAATTGCGTTTGATGAGTAGTGTATTGGACAGTGGTGTA
Organism: Chitinophagales bacterium; assembly: GCA_016787295.1. Lineage (GTDB taxonomy): Bacteria > Bacteroidota > Bacteroidia > Chitinophagales > UBA2359 > JAEUUX01. The sequence continues at coordinate 40,024 of JAEUUX010000128.1, read as the reverse complement.
TTTCCGGGAACACAAGGTGGTCCGTTGGAGCATGTTATTGCAGCCAAAGCTGTTGCTTATGGTGAAGCCTTGAGTGATGCTTTTGCTCAATATGGGCAGCAAATTATCCGCAACGCGCAAAGTTTGTCAGAAGCATTATTGCAAATGGACTACCATATTATTTCGGGCGGGACAAGCAACCATCTGATGCTTATCGATTTACAGAACAAAAATATTTCGGGCAAAAAAGCCGAAGAAGCATTGGGCAAAGCAGATATTACGGTCAACAAAAACATGATACCTTTTGACCCGCGCTCACCCATGATTACGTCGGGTATACGCATTGGCGTTCCTGCTGTTACGACACGTGGCTTGGTGGAAGCCGATATGTTGCATATTGCAACATGGATAGATGCTGCCCTCCGAAACGCCGATAACGAAGCCGCACTAAACGACATCAAACAACAAGTCAACGAAAAAATGCAGCAATATCCTTTGTTTGCATAAAATTTTTATGGAATACCAAAAGGCAGCATAGCGTTTTTGATGCTATACTGCCTTTTGACTTGTATCTTTTATTATAATGTTTTCTCCCAAAAACCTATATTTTCATGCCTAAAGGAACGCTCTACCTTATTCCCAACGTCCTGAACAGTCCTTTGACCAACACTATTCCTGTGTCGGTGCAAGAGGTGGTGCAACAGACAAGTACCTATATTGTGGAAAATACCAAAGAAGCTCGTCGCTATCTGATAAAATTGGGTATCAAAACATGGGGTATTTTGCCCGATTCGCTCACTTTTTTGGAAATAGACAAACACGCCAACGAACAACAACAAACGCACTACCTACAGGCAGCTCTCGAAGGCAAAAATATAGGTTTGCTTTCCGATGCAGGTTGCCCTGCCGTTGCGGATCCTGGTAGTATTGTTGTGGCAGCGGCACATCGACAGGGCATTCGTGTTGTGCCATTGGTGGGACCGTCTTCTATTTTGCTGGCGCTAATGGCTTCGGGCATGAACGGACAAAATTTTGCGTTTAATGGTTATCTGCCTATTGCCTCTCACGAAAAAAAACAACAATTGGTGGCTTTGGAAAAAAAGGTGTGGCAACAGAACCAAACACAGATTTTTATGGAAACGCCTTACCGAAACCAACAATTGTTTGACGACGTGCTGCAATGTTGTCAAGGAAATACGCGCTTGTGTGTTGCTCGCAACCTCACCTTACCCGACGAATGGATACAAACCCGAACCATTGCGGAATGGAAGAAAATGGTTGAAAAACCAGTGCTGCACAAACAGCCTACTGTTTTTGTTTTGGGAAAATAGGGATATACTCCAGCTTGGACGGAGACTGGGGACTGTAATGCTCGCACACATACTTGTTCGAGTGGCGAAGCGCGTTAGGGATTGGAAGGACAGCCGCAGGCTGGTGCTTGCACCGAAGCGTAGCGAAGTCCTGTAAAGCCCGACCCGCAGGGAAACGCCCAAAAAATAAAATTATTGTTTAGGTTGCAGTTGTTCCAATAATTTGCGTTGTTCTTCGTTAAGCAAGTTGGTATCGGGCTGCATTTCGGGCAATAAATCGACCAATGCTAAAATTTTTGCCTCAACGGAGTGAAAACTATTGACGACAATCACTTTTTTCTTTTCTAATAAACAACAACCCGTATTGAAAGCTCCTTTGCCGTTGCGCACCTGATAGCCCAACGATTTATATAAAGCCTCGACTTTTTTGAGCGTATTTTCGTTGTAATGTAACATGTCTATGGACTTGTGTTTGGTTTTTTCTACAGCAAAGGTAGGGTATTTATAGGAATTTTACAAAAAAAATATTTTTTTTACTATTTGATGCAACCATTTTGCCAATCTGTTCGTCATGGTAAAAAAGAACATGTAAAAGATATTTTTTGTCTCGAATATCTTTTTTTGAAAAAAAGCGCTAACTTTGTCGGCTATAATTGCTTTATGTGCTTATGCCGAGTATTTTTGATAAGAGCATAAAAAAAATGTATTTTTTTTTTGTATTTTTTTTGCAACTTGCAACCTATTGTTGTTTTGATGCGTCTTTATACAAAAACACACCAAAATCATTATTTATTCACCGATTCTACTTACCTTTGTAGCAAATTTCACACCTTATTATTTTAATTTAATAAATGCGTATGTAGTTACTTATACACCGTATTATTAATGTTGAGTTAGGACTTTGTTTAAGGAACTAACCACTAAATGTTGTTCTTATGAATATGCACCATTTGTCTGACGAAGAAATCATTCAGGGTTGCATGGCGCGGAAACAAAAATACCAAGAACTGCTCTATACAAGGTATAGTGGCAAGATGTTTGCGGTATGTCTGCGGTATGCCCCTGATTACCACAGTGCAGAAGACATTTTGCAAGAAGGGTTTATTAAAATCTTTAAAAACATCGATCGTTTTCGTAATGACGGTGCTTTTGAGGGTTGGTTGCGCCGTATTTTTGTTAATACAGCCATAGAACACTTTCGCCGCAATATGCCGCTTTATCCTATTGTGGAAACACCTGACAATAGTATGACTATCATAGACGAACACGCCTTTAGTAATTTAGCCGCTGAAGACCTAATGTCCATGCTTCAAAACCTGTCAGCAGGTTATAGAACGGTGTTTAACCTCTACGTCATTGAGGGCTATTCGCACAAAGAAATAGCCACTATGCTTAACATTAGCGAAGGTACCTCAAAATCTCAATTGGCACGAGCCAGAGTTTTATTACAGAAAAAAGTAGAAGCCACCTTTAAAAATACGGAGGAAAATTATGTCTGACCGACACAACAATATCGACGAATTATTTAAACAAAAATTGGGCAACTATGAAGTGCCACCACCACCCGCTACGTGGCAGCAACTCCGAAAGACCTTGCCCGAACCCTTGCCCTATTACCAACGCCCCAATGTTGTGGCAACGTTAGTAGGATTGGCTTTGCTCGTTGGTAGCGGTATTGGTTATTGGAGCTATCAGCCTATCCAAGCCTTTTGGCACAAAATAAACGAGCCGCGAACTACCCAACATCTGCCTGCTGCAAACCCTGCAACAACTACTCCTACAACTACCTTTGCAGCAAAACAGGAGGGTTCGAATCCTGCTATCCCAACAGGAACAGATCTCTATTCGACCAACACAAACACCCACCACCGCACACAGCAGGAAGAAAATAGAACAACTAATAGTCATTTATTTGCGAATACGGAACAACAAGCAACATCATCATCACAACATGCTACTAATAACCAGAATTCGCGCAACCATAGAAATAATGCAAAAGTAATTTTGAAAAATGATTTACTGGAACAAAATCAATGGTTGCACAACAATAATGGTGGTATTGTGGGGCATTCAAATGCTATTCACACCACAAAAAACAATGGGTCAATAGGATTTCAAACAATCGTCGAGGCAAATACTAATGCTCATACCACCGATAATTTAATCATACCTAACAACCATAACAGCAATGACCAAATCTTATCAAACACTCCAATAACAACTACCACCACTAACAACAACAGCAGCTCACTTGCTGTTGATACCAAGAACAACAACAACGATAATAATACAATTATTGCTACACCAACAACCGACAATACTATGTCTCCAGCACCTGACAATAGTGCTGTAGTACAACCTGTCAAAGCACTCGAAAATAGTGCTAATAAACCAGCTAAAACTATTCGCGACAAAAAAGGACGCATTTTGTTTCCGCGCGGATTCACCGTTGGTAGCTATTACAACCTCAACAACGCTTGGATATTTAGTCCAGTATCGATGGAACAAGAGGAAAACACCTCGCACCAATTTACCTTCGGGCGAGCTTATGCTTTTACGATGGGTTATGATTTTAACGAAAAATTTGGTATTTCCTTAGATTGGGTCATCAAATCTCAACAAGGACAAGTATTTGACCAAGTGACACATGGACACCTACATACCAAAAATGAAGTCAATCTCACCTATACCCATTTTCCTTTGTTGTTTCATTACAAATTTAATGGTTTCTCGCCCTTCACCAACCAAAATACTATTCTACAATTGGTCGGAGGTATGCAATATAGCACCCTCAAAACTGCCGAAATCAACATGACCAATACCACTTTCCAGAATGATATTTTGACCAAGCATGCTTGGGGATTTGTGGCAGGAGCTGACTATGATATTTATCTTAGCGACAACTATTATGTCACTTTGGGTTTGCGCAGTAGCATTATGACTGGAGCTACTGATGGACGTTTCAGCCTGCCCGACCACCAAACAACCAATCATTTATTGGTAGGTGGCAAAGTAGGTTTGAATTACCGTTTTATGCACAAATAAATTTTCTCCATACATTTTTTTCAAATAACAAGATAACCAGCTTAAAATTCATTAAGTTGGTTATCTTGTTTTGTTGCTAATTTGCTAAAGCCAAACAGATTTTACCTAAAAAATATATCATAATCATGTCTAATCCGCTATCTACTGATACCATAACCCTTGCAGGAGGGTGTTTTTGGTGTATCGAAGCTGTTTTTAAACAATTAGAAGGTGTTTTGCAAGTCGAATCGGGTTATTCGGGCGGCAATATCGCTACTCCTACCTACCGCGAAGTATGTTCTGGTAGAACAGGACATGCCGAAGTCGTACAGATAGTTTTTGACCCACAAAAAATCAGCTTAGACCAATTGTTGAGCGTTTTTTGGAATATACACAACCCCACTACTTTGAACAGACAAGGCGCTGATGTAGGAACCCAATACCGCTCTGCTATCTTCTACCGAACAGAAGAACAACGGATAATAGCCGAAAATTCTAAAAGAAATTTTGGACAATTAGGTGTATATAACGACCCCATTGTAACCGAAATTACACCTTTCAAAGTGTTTTACAAAGCAGAAGATTACCACCAAGACTACTTTGCCCTCAATGGCACGCAACCTTATTGCGAAGCTGTTGTGCGCCCTAAAGTAGAAAAATTTCAACACCAATTTGAAAGTTGGCTTAAAAAACACTAAAACGCCACAGCTCACAAACCTTTTAATACGCCTACCCGCTAATGAACAATTTTCATTGGCGGGTATAATTTATTAGCTGCAATGTTCAACAATTAGATAACTCGAAGATGACTTACTTAGTGGAGAAAAATAGGGCGTAATTGACTCTAAACCCATGTAGCTTATCTAAGTGGTATGTTTTTTTATCTTTTGAACAGAAATAAATCGAATAAAAATGATTTTTGCGCTACCTTTGCACGCATTTGTAGCCCCGAAGTTCATTCTTGTCTTTTAAAATTCACGTAATAATAATCATGTCAAGCTATAGTATTGCCATTCATGGTGGAGCAGGTACTATTTCGCGCCGCCGCTTAACACCCGACAGACAAGCCGCCTATACACAAGCCCTTACCCAAGCCATTTTGCAAGGCGAAGCCATTCTGAAACAAGGAGGAACCGCCTTAGATGCAGTTACAGCCGCTGTTGTTTCGCTCGAAGACTGTCCATTATTCAATGCAGGGCGCGGCTCAGTATTTACTGCCGATGGCAAAAACGAAATGGACGCTTCCATAATGACAGGACACGACCTCAATGCCGGAGCAGTGGCATTTGTGAAAAACGTCCGAAATCCCATTCGCCTCGCTCGAGCAGTTATGGAACAGTCGGAACATGTGTTTTTGTGTGGCGATGGTGCCGAAAAATTTGCACAATATTGTGGTTTGTCTTTCGAAACAGATGCCTATTTTTTTACTCAAGAGCGTTATGACCAACTGCTAAAAGCGCAGCGAGAACAACGAATTCTATTAGACCACAGCGAAGAATCTGCCGACAGTGTGGACAAAAAACACGGTACGGTTGGGGCAGTGGCGCGCGACCAATATGGCAATTTAGCGGCTGCTACTTCCACTGGTGGCATGACTAACAAACAATTTGGCAGAATTGGAGATAGTTCGATAATTGGTTGCGGTACGTATGCCAACAACCTAAGTTGCGCGGTGTCATGTACGGGTTATGGCGAATTTTTCATACGTGGTGTTGTGGCGTATGATATTGCTTGTTTAATGTACTACAAAAATCTTTCGCTCGACGAAGCCTGTCGCATTGCCATACAAGAAAAACAAACACAAATGGGCAGCGATGGCGGCGTGGTAGCCGTTGATGCAGCAGGTAATGTGTGTCTTTGCTACAATTCTGCGGGAATGTATCGCGCAGCAATCGGACAGAATCGACCGTTGTTTGTCGGTATTTTTGAGGATAATATTGCTTTGTTATAAACTCTTTTTAAGCACCGCTACCAGATTATTATGTATATCTTTAAAAAAATATTTGACCTCCAAAACCACCTTGCCTACCAGCGAAATCAGGGCAAAACGATAGGCTTTGCACCTACGATGGGAGCTTTGCATCAAGGACATGTTTCTTTGATAGCAGCGGCGAAGGCAAAAGGTGACTATGCTGTATGCAGTATTTTTGTAAATCCAACGCAATTCAATGACCCAAACGATTTTGCGAAATATCCACGCACAACAGCAACCGATTGTGATTTGTTGATACAAAACGGTTGTGATGTCTTGTTTTTGCCTGATGTCGACGAAATGTACCCACCCAACGAAACCGTCACTAAACCGCAATACGATTTAGGCGGCTTAGACTTGCCTATGGAAGGAGCGCAACGTCCGGGGCATTTTGCGGGTATGTTACAAGTGGTAGAGAAATTGCTCAATATTGTTATGCCTGACCATTTGTATATGGGACAAAAAGATTTTCAACAGTTGGCAATTGTGCGTCGTTATTTGCAACTCACACAACGTCCTATTGAGTTGTTTGGTTGCCCTACTTTGCGCGAGCCACACGGTTTGGCGATGAGTTCGCGCAACGAGCGCTTAACCTCCGACCAACGACAACGCGCTGCCAAAATATATCAAGCATTGTCACACGTTCGCAAACATTATCGCCAAGCGAATATTGAACAGTTGTGCCAAATTAGTATCGCTGTTTTGGAAGAAGAACCCGATTTTAAGGTAGAGTATTTGGAAGTTTGCAATGCTATTACGCTACAAAGTCTCCAAAATTGGGACGATGCCGCCGAAATTGTGGCTTGTATTGCGCTCAAAGTGGGTGATATACGTTTGATAGACAATGTGTTGATTCCATGAGTAAAAAAATATTCCTTCAGGAGATAGTGTTCCATTTGGGTTAAATAGTTCGATAATAACGCATTGATTTTTGGGCGTTTCCCTGCGGGTCGGGCTGCTGCGGGCTTCGCTACGCTTGGTGCTGCGTTGCTCTCCGCACTGGCTAACGCCACCCTCCGCATCCCTAACGCGCTTCGCCATTCGACAAACCATATCGTTATTTTTTACAACAAAAATAGCTTTTTTCCGACAAAATAGAACACTAGTTTTGAACATCCGAAAAGTAACAACAAAAAACTATCTGTTCTGGAACGAACGCTATGGACAGCCCAGCAATGTATCTATGCGCCTTGCTACGACGAGTGACTAATACGGCACGTGACCATTGAGGTATATACCAACACACCTATTCTTTGTCCAAATTGGAATAGGTGTTGGAAGCGTTGTCACAATATATTATTGACCAATTTAAGTGGTTGCCAAGCAATGTATACACCCAAAATCCCCTAAAAAGCTGTACCTTTGCACAAATTTTCTAACAATTATGATTTATCTAACACGCCGCGAATGCTTTAATGCTGCTCATAAGTTGTGCAACCCCAATTGGTCCGACGAGGAAAACAAGCGCGTCTTTGGAAAATGTGCTAACGAAAATTGGCATGGACACAACTACGAGTTGTTTGTGACTGTCAAAGGCACGCCTGACCCTAATACAGGTTTTATTATTAATGCTGTCGACCTAAAAAACATCATACAAACCCACATCGTAGAAAAAGTAGACCACAAAAATCTTAATTTAGATGTGCCTTTTTTGAAAGACAAATTTCCCTCGACCGAAAATTTTGCCAAAGCTATCTGGGAGGAACTGCAACCCCATTTGACAGCTACCAACTATCAGTTACACGCCATCAAATTGCGCGAAACAGAGAACATCTATGTTGAGTATTTTGGCGAATAATTGTCGATACCCCAAAACGCATAGCACCACCTTTTTGTCCTATTTCGGAAAAAAGGTGGTGCTATTTTTATGCTCAAAAACACGATTTTAGTCAATCATCGAAAAGCCTGTATAAGGACACAACACATCAGGAACGACAATGCCGTCGGGTGTTTGGTTGTTTTCTAACAAGGCAGCCATGATGCGCGGTAGGGCTAAGGCACTACCGTTGAGGGTGTGTGCCAAGCGATTTTTTTTGTTGGCATCGCGGTAGCGCAATTGCAAACGGTTGGCTTGGAAAGTTTCGAAATTGGATACCGAACTCACCTCCAACCATTTTTGTTGGGCAGCCGAATAGACCTCAAAATCGTAGGTCATGGCAGAAGCAAAAGACATATCTCCGCCACACAAACGAATGATGCGGTAGGGTAGTTGAAGACTTTGCAAAATCTGTTCGACATGCAACACCATTTCGTCTAAAGCGGCGTAGGAGTGTTCGGGGTGCTGCACCTGCACAATTTCTACTTTGTCAAATTGGTGCAAACGGTTCAAACCGCGCGTGTCTTTGCCTGCTGCACCTGCTTCACGTCTGAAGCAAGGTGTGTAGCCTGTGAGACGGATAGGCAATTCGCTTTCGGGCAAAATAACATCGCGGTAGATGTTGGTTAATGGTACTTCGGCGGTGGGAATGAGGTAGAGGTCGTCGAGGGTCACATGATACATTTGTGCCTCTTTGTCGGGTAATTGCCCTGTGGCATAGGCACTCGCGTGATTAACTACGTGCGGCGGAATATATTCCGTATAACCTGCTTCGGTGGCACGGTCTAAGAAAAAATTGATTAAAGCACGTTGCAACTTAGCACCGCGCCCCACAAACAGAGGGAAACCCGAACCAGTGATTTTTGCTCCTGTCTCGAAATCAATGAGGCGGTATTTTTGTACCAAATCCCAGTGTGGTTGCGCTTTATCGTGTAGGGCAGGAATAGTGCCGCCGCGTCGAATCTCAAAATTTTCCTCGGGCGTTGCACCTTCTGGCACCAGTTCGTGTGGCAAATTGGGCAACTGCACCAAAGTTTGGTTGAGCTGTTCGTCGATACTCGCAAAATCGGCTTCGGCTTGTTTAATGCTTTCCTTCAGACTTAGGGTTTCGGCTTTTAGGGCATCAGCTTCGGGGCGTTTGCCTTGTTTATACAACTGCCCTATTTCTTGGGCGAGGGTATTGCTTCGGTTCAATAAGTCGTCGCGCTGTTGTTGCAAACTACGACGCTGTGCATCATATTGCAAAATTTGGGCTACCATTTCGGCAGCATTTTCGACATATTTGACCTTTAAACGGGCTATAACAGCCTCGGGATTTTGACGGATAGTAGTTATTTCTAACATAAAAAAAGTGAATAGTTAGCCGACTATGGTAGCCTTTAAAAATTGCTCAATAGTCTGTTCATAATCGTTTTGGGCTATTTGAGGTGCAAAGGTACGGAACTTTAGCCAATTTTAAAGGTTTTTAGCAATATTTAGGCTGCGAAACGCCAAAAAATGCGTACCTTTGCCCCCGAAAAAAACAAAAAACATGAAAATGATAGCTTTGGTAACTGCCCTTGCCTTGTGCATGGTGGCATGTCAACATGAAAATAAAGCCGTATCGCAACCCACTCAAACCGCCGCTGCCGCCAACAATGCACCCGCCACCAATGGAGCTGGTATCAAACCTCCTAAAAAAGCGTGGGAGTTGGACAACCTAAAAGGCAATGTAAAAAAGATCACCGAAAATCGCTATCACGCCTCCGAAAAAGATGGCAAAGTAGTGCAGGGTAGCAAGTTGCAAGAAGAAAATGACCTTAGCAACACCTACAACGAAAAAGGTAATATTATTGAAAACATTCGGTCCGATTTCAAAACCAAAAAAATTATTAAACAAGTCTATATCTATAATGACCAAGATTTGTTGGTAGAAACCAAAGTGTTTGAGATAACTAAAAACTTTACGACCAGCGAAAAACTCAAAACCCGCTACGAACTCAAATACAACGACCAAGGACTCAACACCGAAACCCGCACAATTTTTAACGACACTTTGCGCGAAATAACAACCGCTGTGTTTGACAAAAAAGGCAACAAAACTCAAGAAGACAAGAAAAAACCAGATACCGACGAATTGTTTGCCCATTCGGTCTATGGTTATGACGATTATGGCAATGTGATAGAAACCCAAAATTTTGACAAAAAAAATACTTTATTCAATAAAGGTATGTTTTCTTTTAATCAAAAAGGACAACAAACAGAAGAAATTTGGGAATACCCACAACAAAAAGCCACCATCACCAAAAAAATCTATTATGATGCCAATGGCAATATCAATAAGTTGGACAACAAAATTCAGGGCAACAACCCCAAAGGCGATACGCTTCAGGAATTTAAATACGAATTTGATGATAAGGGTAATTGGATAAAACAAATCATGATTTTGAATGGTAAAGTGGAAGGTATGTCTTTGCGCACCATTGAATACTTTGATTAGTTTTCCCAAAAAAGACAGCCCAATAAAATGTTATTATGAAGTTTTATTGGGCTATCTTTTTCGATATGTTGTGCCTATCAACACGATAAAAATCCATTGTTTGAACTTATTCGTGTTTATTTTTTCCAAAAAAACCAACAACTGTTTAGCAAAAAACTATACAAACTGTATGCTGAAGTATACAGAACACAACCCTGATGCTTCCAAATGTGTATATTGCCTTAAAATTAATACGATATAAAAGCTGCTGATAATCAGGGACTTATGCGTTAAAGAAAAAAAAATCTATTTTTTTTTGTCAAAAAATTAGTAAAATACTAAAAAAGTTAGTAAATTTGCAGCATCAAAATAAACCAAACCTCCAATAATGGGGTCTATACACTAAAAAAGATGACTATAGCGTTATATTATGTTTTTTAGTAAGTAGGCACAAAATTTCTCATTATCTTCCAATCTATTAATTATGTATCGATTAATTAAACTTAATGGCAAGCGCGAAATCGTCCTCGATTTACGAGCTTTAATTCTTTTGGTTGTAGTTATTTTTCTGACCAACCTATTTACATATCGCCTATTCTATGGCGACCAAGAGCTGGCGCTGTGGGGCAACAATGACGAATCGCTCTATTTGATGCACAAAGCTCAAGTATATATAGACGATTCGGAGGCTTTTGAAGACAAGGTTCGCCACACCGCCGAACGTCTCAATGTTCCGCCCGAATGGTTAATGGCAGTTATGTACTCCGAGTCTAAGTTTAACAGTTCGGTAGAGAACTACAAAGGTAGCGGTGCAGTGGGGCTAATACAATGGATGCCTGCCACTATCAAAGATTTTGGTGTGTCGGTCAATAGTGTAAAAAATGCAGGACCTATTAAACAAATGGACTATGTTTATAAGTACCTCAGCAATGTGAAAGACCGTTATGGTGAATTTAAATCGCTGACCGACCTCTATTTGGCTATTCTCTACCCGCGCGCTTTGGGAGGTGACTATTGCTATACGCTCTATGCCAAACCTTCGGTGAACTATGAACAAAATTCGGGTTTAGACCACGACAACGATGGACGAGTGACAGTGCGGGATATTGACAAACATATGGAAAAAATTTATCCTACTGCCTTCTTTATCGCCAAAGATGGTACTAACAGCAAAACCACAAATCCTACTGCTACTTTGGAAGCAGGATTATAACCAATTTCAAATGCCAACAATTTTTTTAAAAATGCCAACAAATTTTAGTCTAATGCCAACAATTTTTATTATCGTTATTCCTTTATGCGAATCGTCTAACAAAAGATGGTTCGCATATTTTTTTTGATATTTTTTTGGAGGAAAGTATTGAATTGGATAATAATATTGCTCACGCGCGTTGCAATGCCAAATTAGACCATAGATTGACCTTCTGAAAGACAAAATCTCCAAAAAATTGAATAAAAAAAACGTTTATTAAACCTTTGATTGCCTTAAAAGTCTAACTGCTATTACAGTATTTTAAAAAACACAAAACCATGAAATTTCTATTCCAAATTGCATTGAGCATCGCTATTTGCTGTATGGCAATTGTCAATGTTTCGGCGCAAACAAAAGCTGCCAAGAAATTGCCCGATTTTAAGTTTTTTGACCTCAAAGGTAACGTTTTCGGAGCCAAACAAATTAGTTATGACAAGTACCTAACGGTTGTTTATTTTGACCCATCTTGTGAACATTGCGAAAAAGTAACGAAAGATATTGTTGCAAATATCAATAAGTTCAAAAATACCAAAATGGTGTGGGTTTCATTTGGTGATGCTAAACAAATCGCCGAATTTCAGAATAAATACTTCAAAGGCAACAAAAATGTCATTTTCTTGCATGATAAAAACATGAAAATTTTTGATTTTTATCCTGATGCAGAAGACACTCCAACCATTTATATCTACGACAAAAACAAAAATCAAGTCGCTAAACTGGGCGAATCACTTGCAAAAGATATTTACAAATACTACAGATAATGTTTGCCCAAATCGAAAAACGGCTGTCTCTTTCAAAAGAGGCAGCCGTTTTGGTATTGATATTGGTGTTTGTTTATAGCTAAAAACGCGGACAATCTACCACTTTTTTCTGTTGTTGCGGAGTTTTGACAATGTAGGAAAGACTTATTTCCAAACCACCATTACCGCTCGTAGCTGTGCGCAATTGGTTTGTTGCCACATCATAACTCACTCCAACAGCAAGATTATCATAATCCAATTTTATGACTGGAATAATGGCTGCAAGACTTGCTTGTGTGCCGCCCACCATGCGCGCCCATGTTCCAATACTAAGTGCCTTTTCCAAACCTGTGCGACGTTGATAATCAAAAATATAACGCATAAAACCGCCACCCATCAATTGATAGGCTTGTTGTTGGTTGATGAAATAAAGGCTCGGAACGATGTCTATTTTTTCGCTTATCGGAAAACTACCACCCACTTGTGCCGACATTTTGCCTTTTAAAATATCTTTGGTATAGCCTGTAAAACCAAAATCGGGACGCAAAACGTGATACATACCCATTCCCATGAACAAGTTTTTGCGCAGCGAGGGTGTCCAATATGCCAATACTCCCGCTCCCAAATCGGGACGGCTAAGGTTGGTATTAGTCCATATTTCGCCAGTGGGCAAGGACGCATTGTAAGCACCTTCGTATTGATTGCCAAATTGTGCGGCACTCAAATCTAAACTTTTTTGTAAAATGCCGCCTGACATGCCTATGGAGACATACATAGTTTCGCTCAAAGCTGCATTGTATGCCAAATTGACCTGAAAAGTATTGGTATTTATACCCACTGTTCCGCCTTTGTCGTTGTATACCATTACGCCCGCTGCTAAACGGTCGTAGGCACGAAAACCGCTAAAGGCTACTTCGGCAGCGGCAAAAATGCTACGAAAAGGCGTGTTTGGCATCAAACTGTTCCATTGATTGCGGTATGCCGCATTGAAACGGATGTTGCCATTCATAATTCCTGTCATAGCAGGATTGACCAAAGCAGGAACGGCATAGTTTTGAGAAAATTGAAGGTCTTGTGCCAATGCTGTGAAAGACACAAACAAACAAAATAGGGCAATAATTTTTTTCATACTATAGAGAAATTTTGGGCGTTGTGCCAATGGTGGTGGGTGTTTTAATAGGCTACGGTTACATCGCCTTGGTAAACTTCTTGAGTGCCGTTTTCGTCGGTAATCGTGATGAGATAGATATAAGTACCCGTATTAACACGACGGTTTTGGTAGGTGCCGTTCCAGCCTTCTTCGATATTGTTGGTTTCAAAAATTAGACTTCCCCAACGGTCAAAAATTTTCATATTCATCGTTTGTGTGTACAAGCCAAATGCCAAAAAGTTGTCATTTTCGCTATCATCGTTAGGCGTGAAAATATTGGGGATAAATACTTCATTTGGAAAAATAACGGAAACTCGCACGGTATCTGATGCAATACAACCGCCATCTAATGAAGCTGTGACAATATACTCATGTTCGCCTATTATAGAGGGACTATATTCGGGTGCAAGACAGTCATCACAACTCAAATCTGTGGAAGGTGTCCAAGAGATGGAAGGCGTAAGGTCGGGGGGAGAAACCTCCACTTCAGTTGTCAACTCGATGGTTTGTCCTATATTAATGTGCTGGTCAGTGATGGTATTGACCGAAATTTGTTGGGTAGATATTGTGAAATTAGCCGTATTTTCGACACATTCCTCTGTATTGTCGATGGTTAAGTTAATAATTTGTTCGCCGCTACCTTGATAGTCGACCACTATCGTATCGCCGCCAATGCTAATCAATTGTGCGGTAGTTGGAATTTGCCAAGTATAGGTGGCATTTTCGCCTAGGTTTGTACCATTATAAAGTATGGTGTCGGGCAAGTTGGCGCAAGTGCCGTTGGTGTTGGTTATGCTAAGAGGAGCCGCATCGACAACGGTAAGGTTGGCGGTAGCGGTGGTGAGACAACTGCCTGCCCCTGCTGTTACTGTAACGGTATAAGTGGCAGGTTCGGTGGGTGTAAAGATATTGTCGTTGATGTTAGTACCACTATAAGTATACAAAATACTGTGTGGCAACTCGACAGGGTCGGCGTTTTCGCACACCATAGACGGAAAATTGCTAAAGTCGATGGTAGGTATGTTTAAGATGGTGATGGTGGCTTGGTCGCTACTAACACAACCATTGGGTGCGTTATAACTATAATTAATAATCAAAGGCGATCCTGTTGGATACAGACTTGGGTCTAAAACACCATTGGGCAAAATGATGCCATTTTCCAAAGTAAAAACTGCGGCAGGTACGTTGCCTGTTAGCGTAATTGGTTCGTCGTTGGCACAAATGATAGGCGGAAAAGGATTAATTTCGGGGTATTGTCCAACAGTCTGTACTGTAATAATTTGACTTATGTTGCAACCATTGGCAACATAAGTCACGACAAATTCGCCCGGTATGTTGATGGGATTAAAAATATTGCCAATTACGCCTGGCCCCGAAAAAGTACCGAGTCCAGTAGGGTTGGTCAAAATGCCAGGCAAATCGCCTTCGCAAATAGTATAATTACTCGCCTGACCATTGAGGTGAATAACGCATTGCGCCAATGAATGATGTAGGGATAATGATAGGAATAGAACAATAAAAGATAGATATTTCATGGGTTTGGGTTTGTAACTTGACTACATAGTTTAGTGCATCAAAATTTGTGCCTTTTGGAACAATTTTGTAGAAAATAATAAAATTTGATTTTTTGATGACAAAAATAAGGCTTTTTGTCATGGTAATACAATAATAATGCACCATTATCGCAAAAAAAGAGTCACTCCATAAAGAAGTGACTCAGACAATATAATTATGTTATGAACAATCAATAGTTTTTATTGGGCAACCTTGAGGGTAAGTATATCGGTGTCGGTAGTAAGACGGACGCGCTGATAACCCACTATTTTTTCAATATTACCAATGGTTTTGGTGACAAAAACGTGGTAATAAGTCACATCATCACCCGAAACGGTGACCATACTGTTGTAAGGAGAAGAAACATTGGTCAAACAGGAGGTGCTACAACTACCCGCATCGCTGGAACAATAGACCAGGTCGCAACTGCGATATTCGTAAGCTGTAATAAAATAGCTTTTATAGTTACCCATTATTGTTTGCAAATTGGTATTGACATAATTGAGGGTAGGACTAGCAAAGTGTTGTGTAATAAACTGCATTATGCCAATTCTGTCTTTAACCTCTGTTCGTGTGATGTTGGCAATGCGTTCGAGTAGTTGTTCCATAGCTATTATTTCGTCGGGACGATAACGAACTTTCGAAAAATAAATATCTAAACTATCCGTTTTTTCGTTTAGTGTAGCCAAAGTTGTGCGGCTCATCGTGCCTGACGAAAATCTTATTTGACCAAAATCTGCTTTGGGATCAATATAGAACGGAGCAACGCTATGTTGTTTTAGTTTATCTTCCAAAAGCTTTACTTTTTGCATGTAGGCAGTCACTGCTGTTGGTGAGGCTGTTTCGTTTAAACTATTTTCATAGATAAGTATACCTCCATATGGCTGTTTTTCTACATATTTGATAGTGTTTTCGCTTTGATTTGTTTTTACACTACCCAAATCGCGCAAATGAGAACTTTTTTTGACATACTTTTCTTGTGCCGCCAATTGGGAATGGTTAAGTACGACTAATAACAAAACGACTAAACCTAATAAAGAGTGAGAGGATTTCATAATATATATAGTTTAAGAGTAAAAATACTTGTCCATTAGTATCTTAGAAAACAAACCATATAGAAGGTTTAATTTGGACTAAAAAATGTGCAAAAACTATAGATTTTTAGGTACATTTTATAATAACTAAGTACTAATCGAACGTTGTACGCCTATATACCCAATGGATAGTCATTTGTTACTTGAAGAGGCACATTTTAGGAAAATTTATTTTGCCATTCGTCGCAAATAGTATTGTTGTAAGCGTTCTGCCAGATTTAGAATATCCTGTAGGCGTGCTAATGACTCTACCCATGATACAGGAATGGCTTCGTGACCATACAACAAGCCAGCTAAACCACCTGCAATGCAAGCAGTAGTGTCGGTATCGCTGCCCAAATTGACTGCTTCAAGCACCGTATTAGCATAATTGTCGTGCTTCAGGAAACACCATATACTAGCTTCGAGCGAGTCTATGACATAACCTGTGCTTTTGATTTCTTCGATAGATAAGGTGCTGATGTCTGTTTCACAAAAACGTTTGATATAACGATATTCGGGATTTTTGCCAAATTGTTCTATACATATTTTTTGAACATTGTAATAAGCGGTCATTTTGTCAATACCCTCTATGATTTGTAGTGCCAATTCGGTATAGGCAAAACATGCCATAATTGTAACAGAATGAGCATGAGTAAGACTTGATACTTCATCTACGATTTGGTAGCGCATTAGTAAGGGTTTTCCGTGCAAAGACAGTACTAATGGCAACATTCTCATCAACGAACCATTGCCATTATCACTACGACGTGTTTCATTTTTGGGGATAGGTTCTATGGGTTTGTCTTCTTTCATTAACATCATCATTCGGTCTATGGCTTGTTTTGTTCGCACTCCAATATCAAATACTTCGCCGTGTGGTGTCCAATAGTTTTCGGTGTACCATGCCACAATTTTTTGCCCCATGTCCTCGATATCCAACCCTTTTTCGCAGAGGCTCTCTGCCAAGCAAAAAGCGAGGGAGCTATCGTCCGACCATGTGCCTTTGGGTTGCATATGTACGCCATTGCCCATCATATCAATAACAGGATTTTGTTGTAGACTTTCGCGACTCATGAATTCTACAGGCACGCCTAAAGCGTCTCCTACTGCCATGCCGAGCAAGATGTTTTTTGCATAATTTTCCATTTAACTAAATTTATTTTGTTTAGGTTAGTTAAAAATATAGCTTACTTATCGCATAAACAGAAATAATTTCTGGTATGTATCGATAAGTAAGCTATGGATTTTTTAGGCTTCGTTGAGGTTTGGAATATCTGTTGGGGTCAGCTCAAAATGCGTTTCGTCTTCTTTGTGTTGGCGCACCATATCTATGGTTGCCATAACATAGTCGCTACAAACAAAAATTAACGACCCACTACGGGGGTGTTTAGTAGTTGTTTTAAACGCATCTTTTTCGCTACTGCAAATAATAATGGGTTTGTCGGGCGCACTTTGCCTAATGCCTTGTTGCAACAAATTGAGCAGAGACTCTGCCGAACGTCCGCGCAGGTGGTCGCCGGGGTGAATATATAGTTTGTCAAAAGACTGTCCTGCAATTTGCCCTATTTCGATAATATCTTCGTCGCGACGGTCGCCCGCAGCACACATGATACATACTTTCTGGCTATTATCTAATTTTTCTACAAACCTACCTATGGCGCGCATTCCCGCTGGGTTGTGTGCAAAGTCGACAACAACGTCGTATTTTTTGAACTCAAACCAATTCAAGCGACCGGGTGTTTGCGTGGGCGAAGGCACAAACGAACCCAATGCCATGCGCAAATCTTCTATCTTAACGCCTTGTGTGAAGGCTGCCAAGACAGCAGGTAGGATATTTTGTAGCATAAAGACCGCTTTGCCAGAATAGGTGAGTGGGATATTGACCACTTTTTCTATTCTGATTTTCCAACCACCTTTTAAGATGGTCACAAAACCATTTTCGACAACGGCTGCCAAACCACCTTCAGCGCAGTGGGTTTTGATGTGAGCATTATTTTCGTCTAAACTAAACAAGGCAACACGACACTCCAAAGCATCACGCATATTATATACCAATTCGTCGTCAGCATTCAGGATAGCAAAACCCGATGGTTTGACGGTTTCGGGAATAATGCCTTTGACTTTTGCCATTTCCTCAACAGTATAGATGTCTTGTAAACCCAAGTGGTCGGCAGCGATATTGGTGACAATACCTACATCGCATTGTGAGAAACCTAAACCCGAGCGCAACATACCGCCACGCGCACATTCGAACACTGCGAAATCTACAGTTGGGTCCATCAGTACAAACTCGGCACTTTTGGGTCCTGTGCAGTCACCTTTTTCCAACAGTCGGTTTTGGATATAGATACCGTCCGATGTGGTAAAGCCCACTTTGTAGCCTTGTTGTTTCATAATGTGGGCGGTTAGGCGTGTTGTTGTTGTTTTGCCATTTGTGCCTGTAATGGCAATGATGGGTATGTGTGAACTGCTTCCGGGAGGATATAACATGTCAATAACAGGCTCGGCAACGTTGCGTGGCAGTCCTTCGGAGGGAGCCAAGTGCATACGGAAACCGGGAGCTGCATTGACCTCCAACACACAAGCTCCATTATCAACCAATGGCACACTAAGGTCGGTGGACATAATATCTATACCACAAATATCTAACCCAATGACGCGTGCAATGCGTTCAGCAGTAAAAACGTTGTAGGGGTGTACGTTATCAGTCACGTCGGTCGAAGTGCCTCCTGTTGATAGGTTAGCCGTTCGTTTGAGGAGGAGTTGTTCTCCTGCGGGAATGACCGATTCGAGGGTCAATCCGCGTTTTTCCAAGATACGCATCGTTTCTTGGTCTACTTTGATGGTGGTTAATACTTTTTCGTGTCCAAAACCACGACGCGGGTCTGTATTTACTTGGTCAATGAGTTGTTGAATATTGGATACACCATCACCAACAACAGCGGCTGGTGTGCGTTTGGCGGCTGCCACAAAGCGATAGTTGATAACCAACAAGCGATAGTCATCGCCCTCGATGTAGCGTTCACAAATAACCCAGCGTGATATTTCTTTGGCGCGTTTCAAGCCTTTTACGGCTGTCTCCCAATCGCGGATATTGATGGTGGAGCCGCGCCCATGATTGCCGTCCAATGGTTTTAAGACCAGAGGATACCCCAAATCTTTGACCACATCCTGCAAATCGTCTTCGTCATAGATAGTCCTACCTTTGGGAGTAGGAATGTTCATTTGGTCTAACAAATTCTTGGTTTCCTCTTTGTCGCAAGCAATTTCTACGGCAATGCTACTTGTTGTGCTGGCGATGGTGGCGCGCACACGTCTTTGGTTGATGCCATATCCCAACTGTACTAGGGATTGTCTGTTCAGGCGAATGAAAGGAATGCCACGCTTGACGGCTTCGTCGACCAAACCTCCAGTACTGGGACCTAAACGCACTTTTTCGCGAATTTCGCGCAATTTTTGGACGGTTGCGTCCAAGTCAAAGTCTGTTCCATTGATAAGGGCTTCGACCAACTGAAAAGCGGCTTTACCTGCATAAATGCCTGATTCTTCTTCGATATAAGAAAACACAACATTGTAGATACCTTCTTTGCCAGTAGAGCGGGTTCTGCCAAAACCCGTATCCATACCTGCGAGTGTCTGTAGCTCCAATGCTAAATGTTCTATAACGTGTCCCATCCACGTGCCTTCTTCTACGCGGTGATAGAAGCCGCCGTCTGTCCCTTCTGAACAGCGGTGGTAATATAGGGAAGGCATAATGGCTTTCATACGGTCTAAAAAACCGGGGATAAGATTGGTGGGGCGTTCTTCCATTTCTTCGAGGTCTAAACGCATGACAATTAATTTGTGACGACGAATAGACCAATAGTTGGGGCCCCGCATGACTCGAATGTCCAGAATTTTCATCGGGTAATTTATTTTTTAGCTATAAATAAATAACAAATCTCGGTAAGTCTTATATGCTTTTTAAGCCACAAACCCTATACCTACAAAATTGCGCCGAAAGGTAACAAAATTCTTGGGAAAAATTGCTACTTTTCGGCGCAGGAATAAAATAATTTTTATGGTTACGATATAGATAGGCAAGGTTCTATGAGTGTTTTTTGAATATCACCGAGGCATTGTGTCCGCCAAAGCCAAAAGTGTTGCTCAAAGCAGCTCTTATGGTGCGTTCTTGTGCTTTGTTGAAGGTGAAATTGAGGCGCGTGTCAAACGATGGGTCATCAGTAAAATGGTTGATAGTAGGTGGTATGATATTGTGGTGTACTGCTAAGATGGCGGCAATGGCTTCGATAGCTCCTGCTGCACCCAAGAGGTGTCCTGTCATAGATTTGGTGGAACTGATATTGAGCGAAAAAGCATGTTCGCCAAACACTTGCATAATGGCTTTGGCTTCGCTAATGTCTCCTAATGGAGTGGAAGTGCCATGTACATTAATATAATCTATATCGGCAGGCAATAGTTGTGCATCGTTTAGGGCATCTTGCATCACCAACACGGCTCCCAAACCTTCGGGGTGTGGTGCGGTAAGGTGATGTGCATCGGCACTCATGCCACCGCCTATCAATTCGGCATAGATGGTTGCTCCGCGTCGCAAGGCGTGTTCGCGCTCTTCGAGGATAATGGCTCCGGCACCTTCGCCCAACACGAAGCCATCGCGGTCTAAGTCGAAGGGGCGTGAGGCTGTTTCGGGTGAATCGTTGCGCTCCGATAGGGCTTTCATTGCATTAAAACCACCTACGCCTGCCTCAGTGACAGCCGCTTCGGAACCGCCTGTCACAATAACATCGGCTTTGCCCAAACGCAAATAATTGAAACTATCTATCAAAGCGTTGGTGGAGGAAGCACATGCCGACGTAACAGAGTAGTTCATACCCCGAAAACCATAACGCATCGAGATGTGTCCTGCTGCAATGTCTGAAATCATTTTGGGAATGAAAAAAGGATTAAAGCGAGGATTGTGACCACCACCATTAACATATTCAGTCACTTGTTCCTGAAAAGTATAGAGTCCACCAATACCCGATGCCCAAATTACGCCAACACGATTTTTGTTAATGCTATCGTCCGAATCGAGACGAGCGTCAGCAATAGCTTCGGCAGAGGCGGCAATGGCATATTGAGCAAAAGGGTCGAGTTTGCGCACTTCTTTTTTCTCGATAAAAGCAGTAGGGTCAAAGTTTTTGACTTCACACGCAAATTTGGTTTTATAATGGGTTGTATCGAACTTGGTAATTAAATTAGCACCACTTTTGCCTGCTACTAAAGTCTCCCAATATTGTTTAGTAGTATTGCCAAGTGGTGTTAGTGCCCCTAATCCAGTTACAACAACTCTTTTAAGCAACATATTTGTTAGTATTTTTTTATAGGTACAGTAGATTTTGACTATGTAATAAGAATTGTGCGTACTCTTTTGGGCAAAGGTACGCACAATTCTTAATTATTACAAAAAAATAATTGGCAAGACAAAGACTTTTCTTTTCCTGCTCAACTTTAGTAGTAAAAAAAACAAACTCATTTCGATATTCATAAGGCTGTTTACCGAAATAGTTTTTTTATGCTTTACTACTTTGTTTAGCTGAGTACGCCCAAACGAGAACTTAAATAGCTGACAGCATGACCTACTGTAATAATTTTTTCGGCTTCATTGTCAGGTATTTCAACGCCAAATTCTTTTTCAAAATCCATGACCATCTCAACGACATCTAAAGAGTCGGCACCAAGGTCATTGACAAAACTGGCTTCAGGTGTGATTTCACTTTCATCAACACCCAATTTTTCTACGATAATACGATACACTCTTGCTGAGATATCCATGATAAAACGTTATTTTAAAATGATGATAGATAAAAAATACGCCGCAAAGGTAAAAATTTCTTGACAACAATAATAATGTTAAAGAAAGAACTTACTTTTGCACAAAAATTTTACTCCTATTATTGACGCAAATATTTTTTTTGGTCAAATTTTTTTTTATTTTTAGTTCTTAACGCCTCAAAAAAACAGAACAAATGTTTAACAAAACCAAGATCATTGCCACCGTTGGCCCTGCTTCCAATTCCAAAGAAAACATTAAGACCCTTATAGAAAGCGGTGTTGATGTGTTTCGACTTAATTTTTCGCATGGCGAACATGAGGATCACCTAAAAGTGATTAATTATATCCTCGAAGCCAATGAAGAAATGAACACACATGTGGGTATTCTTGCTGACTTACAAGGTCCCAAAATTCGTTTGGGAATAGTAGAAAATGATTCTATTGAACTCATTACAGGGTCAGAGATTTTGATTACCCGTCACAAAAAAGAGAGTACTGCCCAAGAACTTTATATCACCTATGAACCTTTGGCACAAGACATTCGTGAGGGCAACCGTATCCTGATTGATGATGGCAAAGTCGAATTACGAGTTATTGCGACCAATAGCATCGACCAAGTGCGAGCCAAAGTGATGCACGGTGGGATATTGTCGTCGAAAAAAGGTGTAAACTTGCCCGACACCAATATCTCTGCTGCCTCTCTAACACCCAAAGATATTAGAGACCTCGAATTTATTCTCACCCAAAAAATAGACTGGATTGCATTGTCTTTTGTTCGGTCTCCTAACGACATGATACATTTGCGGGGTATTATGACTTTCAAAAATAATACCATTACCAAAATCATCGCCAAAATAGAACGTCCCGAAGCCGTTGAAAACATAGAAGCCATTATTCGGGAAGCCGACGCTATTATGGTGGCACGTGGAGACTTGGGTGTAGAGATTCCTGTCGAAAAAGTACCTTTGGTGCAAAAAGATATTGTTGCTAAGTGTATTGCGTATGCCAAACCTGTTATTATTGCTACCCAAATGATGGAAAGCATGATAGAAAAAACATTGCCAATGCGTGCCGAAGTGACCGATGTTGCGAATGCTATTTTGGACGGTGCCGATGCTATTATGTTGAGTGGAGAAACAGCTATGGGCAAACACCCTCCTTTGGTGGTAAAAACCATGACGCGCATTGCCAAAGAAATGGAAGAAAAAGGCAATATCTATAGTAAATATCACACCTATTCCAACCGAAAAGCCAATACTTTTGTGTCTGATGATGTGTGTAGCAACGCATGTCGAATTGCCGATGAAATTGATGCCAGAGCCATTACAGGTATGACAGTATCAGGTTATACAGCTTTTATGTTGGCATGTAATCGTCCCAAGGCAGATATTTTCATATTTACTAATCGTCGCGAAAATCTTTCCTTATTCAGCTTAATTTGGGGAGTAAGAACGTTTTTTTATGACAAGTTTACTACCACCGACGAAACTATGGTTGATGTGGCGGCTATTTTAAAAGAAAAGGGATTTGTCAATCCTGGCGATTTTATTGTGATGACCGCAAGTATGCCGTTACACGAATCAGGACGCACGAACACCATTCGGGTCAAAGAAATGCCACGTTATTAATCTATCTGAGTAGTTGTTCTAATGAACAAGCCAATAGGTAAAAAGGTTCACAAAAAGCATATTTTTTGCTCATTTTAACAATATTATCACAAAAAGACCACTATTGTTTTGGTAGAGAACAATGGTGGTCTTTTGTATTTTGTTTTGGCAGCTATTGATGGTTATAGAATAGGATTGTTTTTAGTGATACAAACATCATAATTGGCATTGACATAAACATTAGCTATCGCAGCATGAGGGCTAATAATTTTGTGTTCTATTGCCAAAGTATTATTCAAATTATCAGCAAACACGTCGCCTCCGCGCGCCAACCGTTGTTCATGCGATTGTATATAGTTGCGCCCCATAAACACCCTAAAGTCACTTATACCTTGACATAAAAACATCGGGCTATCAATTGGGCAAAAGTGCTATAGAATTGCTATTTGAGTTGATAGACGGCAAACAAATTGTACCCAAAAGTGCTTTTATTGATACGCCTTTTGTTCATTGAGTTTTGTTTTTTGTTCAAAAAAGTATTGGCAGCTATTGTCGCAAGGACAGTAGCTGCCAATACTTTTGGGTATGGTTGATGTTTAACAAAATAAGGAGCAGATATAGGCTAATTATTCATTTTGATAGTCATTTTTACATCTTGCAAAGGACGGTCGGCGGGGCCGGTGGGTTGTTCAGCAATTTTGTCTACTACCTCCATGCCTGATATAACCTCACCAAAAACGGTATATTTTCCATCGAGCATAGGCGTTCCACCTATTTCTTTATAGGTTTTCTTTTCTACTTCGCCAAATTTGGTACCTGTCATAGCTTCTATTTGTTGTAGTTCTATATCAGTCCATTTTTTGCCTTGTACAATATAGAATTGTGAACCTGATGATTGTTTTTCGGGATTAATTTGATCGCTTTTGCGGGCAGCACACAAGGCACCGCGTTTGTGGTAGAGTTTCGGCACCAATTCGGCGGGGATAGTATAACCGGGTTCGCCTTGTCCGAGCATTTGTTCGGGTGTAGCATTTTTAGAATCAGGGTCTCCGCCTTGTATCATAAACTCGCTAATAACACGGTGAAACAAAGTGCCATTGTAGAAACCTTCATTAGCCAGTTTCAGGAAATTGTCGCGATGTTGGGGTGTTTCGTTATACAACTTAACCGTAATTGTTCCATAATCGGTAGTAATAGTAGCTGTTTTTTGATTGTTTTTGCAGGCACTCATCAGTGCAAAGCATAGTACAATAAGTGCTAGAAATTGTTTTGACATATTTATGAGTTTTTGGGTTTTATATGGGGAAAGTAATGTTATATTTTCTCGAAATAGCGCAGTATTTCTGTTTTGAGCAATACTTCTTCTACCACCAAACCTTTGTATTCGGTAGGCAAAGGTTGGAGGGTGCGATAGTGGGGCCAGCCATCTTCGTCGCGCCCTATCAATTCAAAATAACCTGAATTCGACAACAAGTGACATACTGCCACGTGCATAAGGTCTTGTTTTTCTTCTTTTTTGAATTTGCGGGGTGATTGTCCCGATTCTTGTATGCCAATAAGAAATAGAATAGCCTGTAAATCGGGTTTCTTGCCCAAAGTTTCGGCTAATTCTACCAATAAAAACTCCCATTGAAAATACAGGTCATCAAGGACAGCAGGGTTTTCTGTAAACATATCTATTATTTGGGCGCAAAGGTAGGTTTTTTTCTGTAAACAACAAAGTGCCACACCTATTTTAGTCAAGGTATGGCACTTTTAACAAGCTATAGTAGGTAGAACCACTATTTTTTCCTACTTTTGGTGGCGATATGTAGTGTTTTTTTATGGGAGCAGATACTGCTTTATGGGGTAATGCAAGACAAAAAAACGTGAATAATAGGAATAGTTATAGCAAGTTTTCGGCGGCTTAATTTATTCCCAAAAGTGGCTTTTTGCCCTATATATCCTGCTCATAAGCCCTATTTTCCAAAATTAAAACCCTCGAAAAACGTACTATTTTTGGCGGTCATATTTGGAGCAACAGTAGCACGAATCGGCTTGCTTGTTGCTTGGTCTATGCTTATCGGAAAACCGAATATATTGTTGTTTTCGTTGTCTTCGAAGATGGCATTAGACGCATCAACATAGCACAAAATATAATAGTTGCCTGCTGCTACATTAGCGGGAATGGTCAAGGATTGTTCTATAATGAACTGTATGGCATTGACAGCCAAAGGAGTGCCATTCATCGTCCCTAACTGTATATCCTCAGCACTGTGGGCGACATCGGTGGACAAATAAAAGCGAATTTGAGTGCCGATACTTGCTCCGTTACCGATGTTTTGCATCGAACCTGTCACCAAAACCGTGCTACCTGCTTGGATAGGCGGTGGCGTAACGGTTGTTCCCCCAACGCCCCCAATTGGGCTGCGCATAAATTCGGTCATGGTGAGGTCGGGAGAGGCAAAAACGGGAAATGTTGTCCATAAAGTACTAACAGCCAATAGACAAAACATTATGAGATGTTGCATAAAAAAAGAATTTAGCTAATATTAATAGCATTAGTTTATTGCTATCTGCACCATAAATTGTGCCAAAATATCTTTTTTGCCCCAACTTGCCCAATATCCGATATTGTTGAAATGCTACGTCCTGTCAAATCTCTTTTTGTTTTTTTTTGCTACTATATACTCCCTCAATCCCTTTTTTTTGCTTTTGCTGCGCTATTCGTCCTAAAAATTTTATTAATTACAAATTCGGCAACAAAATTGCTATATAGATAGCAAACCCTTTTTTATTATGGCTGCCTATTTTCTTTGTAGCTCCCGCTGTTGGGCGATGGGCTATGCGGCTTGGCTTGTGCTGTTGGTCGCTACGTCCTTGCAAGCCCAAACGGTATCTTACCGTCCCGACCCTAAAGAATACTATCAATATCCAAATGGTTGTAAGAATGTCTTATTTTTCGATAATTTTGACAATAATGAGCAACATTGGAACTTGGAGGTCGACGGACGATGGTCTATTCACAAAATTGTTGATAGTTACTATTACCTCACTTCCAAAGATTCTATCCAAGACGAAACATCGGGACGCTATGTGGCACGTGAGTTGGAGCTAAACGACAGTTTGGACTTTGAGATAGAAGGTGGATTTCGTATGGCAAAATTCAATAGCGACACTGCAATGTATGGTTTATTGTGGGGACGCAATTTGTGTTGTGAACACAATTTTAATGCGAGCATTAATGGACGTTTTAGTGTCGCACAATTTGAATTTGGTTGGAAATATGACCGCCACCCAACCGAACACAAATCTGTTTATTATCACAATGCCTATAACCGCCTCACGGTGCGCAAGGTGGATTCTATGTGCTATTATTTTGTCAACAAACAACTTGTTTACCAAAGTCCTTTTAAGGAATTATATGGCAATAGAATCGGTTTTTGGGTGAGCAATGGTGCTACGGTAGCGGCAGATTACCTAAAAATTGCCTATCTACCCAAATTAATTAGCTTGGATACTGCTAAAGTACCCGTTTTTGTGGCAGAAAACGCCGCTCCTGCTCCTATTTCGCCAACTGTATCGCCTCCGCTGCCCATAAAAACCGTCCCGACTATGGTGGCTGTGCCTCCGCCGCCCGCCAACACCGTCCCGACCCTTGCCGCCCTACCTCCGCCGCCGCCCTACCAATACCGCACCGCACCCGACACCCTATCTAAGCGAAAAGTCATTCGTGGAAAACAAATGCGCCTGCATGATACAACCGTTAAACTGCATTTGTGGGACAAAGACTACGAAGACGGCGACCGTGTGGCTGTTTATTGCAACGGCAAATGGATTACGGAGAATTGTCTTCTCAAAAATACACGAACAACTTTCCAACTCCACTTAGACCCCGATGGGGATAACTACCTCGTTTTTTGTATTGTCAGCGAAGGTTCCCGCCCCACCAACACCGTCGGCATGAGCATAGACGACGGCGTGCAGGAACGTTCATTGCTCGTCAGTAGCGACAAAAAAACTTGCGAATCCGTAAAGTTGGTCTTGCCAAAATAAACACCCAACAAAGCCCAATTAATAGTTTTTGTACCTTTTTTAGCACTAAAACTTGTTTTTCTGCCCAAAAACCGCTAATTTTGCCTGCAAAGACCCAAACTAATGAAATTTTTTTCCTACATAGAACAGCAAATCAAAAAATATACCACCAACAAACAACGCCCCACAGTAGTCGATATTCATTGTTACCTAAGCTATGGTACCCCAAAAACAATCATTTTCAAGGGAAGGCTCCTATGGTCGAAGTTTATTCGCCTCAACCCTTCTGACGGCTATTGGCGAAACTTGGTCAATATGTACCACCGATTTGAGAGCGACGAAATTGCCGATGCTCACCTATCTATCTCGCTTGGAAACGAAAGTTTCACGGTCAGGACAGACTCCGAAGGCTTTTTTGAGTTGCAGGCACACCTCCAGCACCCCTTGAACATCAATGCGGGTTGGACGAGCTACAATGTGGTTGTGCAGCAAATTGGCGACGAAATACTACAACAACCCGAACAAGGCGAAGGACAAATCCGTATCGTCCCCGAAACAGCCACGATGGGCGTTATTAGCGATATTGACGACACAGTAATTTATACGGGTGTCGTTTCAAAAACTAAGATGCTCTATACAACCCTCCTCAACAACGCATATACCCGCAATGTGTTTCCGGGAGTAGCACAGTTGTATTGGGCTTTGTGTTATGGCAAACAAAAAAATACTGACCACACACCCCAAAATCCTATTTTTTATGTCTCCAACGGTCCTTGGAACTTGTATGACCTATTGATAGACGTTTTATACCTCAATAAAATGCCTTTTGGTCCTATTGCTTTGCGCGATTTTGGTTGGAGCAAAAAAAATCCTACTGCCTATCAACAACATAAACATCGGTCTATTGTCAAAATCCTACAGACCTATCCCCAACTGCCTTTTATTCTCATCGGAGATAGTGGCGAAAAAGATACAGACATTTACCTCCACATTGCCCGCCTTTTTCCAAAGCGTATACTTGCCATTTATATCCGAAATGTGCAAAACCCCGAAAGACAACAACGCATTTTGGAGCTGATAGAACAAGAGGAACACCACGAAGTATTGTTGTTTGACAGTTCGTTGGATATGGCACAACACGCCCTGCTCAACCAATACATCACACTCGATAATTTTCAGAAAGTACAAGCCGCCATGCCGCTGCTATAAACTTTTGTTACAGCAAAGCAAAATTGCTAATGCCAATAAATGATATTTTTTTTACAAAAACCCCCTATTGTCCTCCTGCGACAATAGGGGGTTTTTGTTGGGCTATATAAACAAGCCAACAAACTATGTTCGATATACATCAAACACCTTTTTTTATTCTACTACTCAACAATGAAAACCTATCAAAGTATTAGCCACACAGAAAAACATAATAAGCAACAATCCAAATGATTTGGAGCAGCATTTGGACAATAATTTTCGTTCTTAGAAACCTAATATCAGACACAAAAATTGCTCATAATATCCTCCCATTTTATCCAAATTTCCTGTCATAAAAAAAGCTATTCTTTCTACTTCCTCCGTTTTTGCTTTTGGGGCATGAGGAAATAAAAAAAATGATGTAAAGTAACGTTCATATATAGAGGAATTTTAAACTAAAGGAGTTAAATCATTCCCGTACTTAGTTGAATCATTCCCGTAAGGAGTTAAATCATTCCCGTACTTAGCCAAACGTCACTCGTATGAGACCGAACCTTATATGTAAGAAGAAAAATTATGTCCGTACCAAGCCAAATAATACCCATAATGAGTTAAATCATGTCCGTACCACCTAAAAATGGTATAATAATGAACCAAACAAACTTCTTTTGGCATAAGTCAATGCAAGAATAGCACCCAAATAATCATTAAATCCCTTTTTTTGTGTACAAAAGCCATTTTATATCTCCCAAACATGCCTTTACAAAGCCTTTAGCCCATTATCTAAGCACCTCAAACAGTATTATACCCCCCTACAATGATACAACATAATAGGAAGTAAATAACACAGACAGAGCATAAAAACAGTACAATAGAAACCTAATATTCAGTAAATTTTTAACTACTTTTTTGCATGAAAAAAATCTTTGTTTTTACCCCTATAGTAAGCCAGCAAAACAGCACACCACTATACCAACACAAAAGAACAAACAAAACCAAACCGATTTTTGAGCAATGTATACCTATAAAAAAATGCTTTCTATCTGCAAAATTGGTGTGCATAAAATTGTTGTTTTTTTTGCTAAATTTGGAAAAACAATGCTTTATCAGGTGTAAAAACATCTTGTCTAAACAAACTTTACCAACACAATAAGCCTCCAAACATATTCCAATAGCATAAAAAAGCCATTCTATTTTTTTGAAATATTGCCCAATAATCCCCTAAACAAAAAAATATCCCTACCGCCTTTTTGAGAAAGGAAATAGGGATATTACTGCAACATTTGTGCAAAAAAAACACGAATATTATCGAGCAAAACTTAGACTGGTAAGCATCACATATTTTTGCACACCAACAACAAAGCTTGTGTAAGCAATAAAGTTGTAAAAGTTTATAGATAATGAATCAATAGCCAATTATCCACCAAAAACCAGCGGAATCAATAACATAGACAAACCAATAATCAAAATAATGCCCATCACATCTAACCAAAAACCGACTCTATACATGGCTTTCAGCTCCACCAAACCCGTCCCAAAAACAATAGTATTGGGTGCCGTAGCCACAGGCAACATAAATCCCAACGAAGCAGCCAGAGTAGCAGGCATCATCAACAAAATGGGTGGCAAACCTGTCGTGATTTGGAGGGCTTTTAGGATAGGTAAAACCAACTGAATGCTCGCCACATTAGAAGCCAATTCGCTTATAATACACACCATAGCTGCCACACCCAATAACAACAAAATTGGCGGAGCTTGGTGTAAAAAATCTAATTGTTGTGCCAAATAACGGTCTAAACCTGATACCTCAAAACCTTTTGCCAACGCAAAACCACCTCCAAACAATAAGACAATACCAAAAGGCAAGCGTTGCACATCGCTCCAATGTAGAATCCGTTCGCCTGCTCGTTGTTTGGAAGGAATCAAAAACAACAATAAAGCCATAGCAATAGCTACCGTACTGTCTTGTACAAAATCTTTCGGAAACCAACTGCCCCAGCCAAAGAGACTGTAGCTGCCTATTTTGATAGGACTGCGCGTGAACCACAGCAAAGCGGTTGTTGCACTGATAGCGGTCACTATTTTTTCTTCATAACTAAATTTTCCCAAGTCTTCGTAGGCAGTAGCAAACATTCGGCGGTCAAACTCCAACTTAGCGGACGCGCCAATGTAGCGATACCGCAAAACCAAAAAGTTAAACACCAATAAGCACAAAGCAACAGGAAAACCAACAGCTAACCATGAGGTAAAGGTAAGTTGCTCGTTATCGGGATAAAACTCACCGAATTTGCTATAAAAAATCAAGTTGGTCGGTGTGCCAACAAGGGTTGCCATGCCGCCCAATGATGCCGAATATGCCAGCCCCAACAATAGCGCCGTAGCTATATTACGGCTTTCGGCTTCGGTCAAACGGTCTTTCATAGCATTATATATCGCCAAAACAGCCGTAATCAACATCATTACAGTAGCAGTATTGGACATCCACATAGAAATAAAGAAAGTTGTTCCCATAACTGCCGCCAGAATATAACTTGGATTTTTACCCAAACGCATCAAAATACTTAGCGAAAGACGCTGGTGTAAATTCCATTTCTCAATCGCATAAGAAATCATAAAACCGCCGATAAACAAAAAAATAATCTGGTCAAAATACTTCTCTGCCACCGTCTTGGAATCAACTATCCCTAAAATAGGCAGCAAAACAAAGGGCAACAAAGAGGTAACGGCTAAATTTACGGCTTCGGTCATCCACCACCAAGCTACCCAAAACACCACACCTATCATGCGCCAAATAGTGGCATGACTTGCGTCCAAGTTACCATAAAGCATCAACAAAATGCCCACCACAGGACCTATCACCAAAGTAATCTGTTTGTTCCAGTTCATAGTACCGTATGTTGTAAAAGATTAAAAACTTTGTGCGTAATGTCAAAAAAAGTAAGTTGCAGCAGCTATCCATCAATACAATTGATAACCGATTTGTATTGAGTATATTTCGTTTTCATAGTGCTATTTGGCGTAAGAGGTCAGCGATGTATCAATATATTTTTTGGGCGTTTCCCTGCGGGTCGGGCTGCTACGGGCTTCGCTTTGCTTCGGTGCTGCGTTGCTCTCCGCACTGGCTAACGCCACCCTCCGCATCCCTAACGCGCTTCGCCACTCGAAAAAGCTACACCATTGTTTTTTTAGTATAAGAAATCCAATTACAACAAAAACATAGCCGTAAACCAACAAAAACACCCACAACAATTATACGAACCACAAAGGTACTATAATTGTGTGGGTGTTGTATAAGTTATTGCTATTTTCAGCAAAACTTTTTTGTTCTTGTCCTGTGTTGGTCTATTTAATGGTCACAGCCCCTTTGGTCACGTGGGTATAACCCGGTTTAATGGCAGCCGAAGGAAATTGTTTAGCAAAAATATGTTCGCTACTCGTCACAACACCAATAGCAGCACCGCCATCGTTGGCATTATAATACAATATCTTTCCACCAACATTCACTAAATGACTGAAATTGAGCGGAAAACTATCAGGTTGATAGGTCTTAACCGTCTGGAGTTCGTTGTTAGGAGGCAACATACCCAATACCGCCGAGCCATTCACGGAGTTGTAATAGATGATTTTACCTTCTACACTCACAATACCTGTCCAGCCTTTGGTGAATTTACCAGCAGCGTAGGTCTTTAACATTTGAGGCGCACCATCAGAGGAGATAGCACCAATGCCACCTGAACCATCGTTGGTATTATAGAACAAAATTTTTGTCCCACCTGCGTTGGTGTTAATGGCAGTAAGGTGTGTAAAACCTTTGGGCAAGCCACCTGCATTAAAAGATTTTAGGTTTTTGTAGTCATTAGTACCAGTAATGTTGCCCACACTACCCGAGCCGTCTTTGGCGTTGTAGCACAATACACGCGTACTGCCCAACGAAATCAAGTGGGTATAACCCGTAGGCAATTTACCCACATCAAAAGTATTGTTAATTTTAATGTCGTTGGCAGTCGCTGTTCCAATAGCAGCAGCTCCCGTATTGGCATTATAAAACATCAATTTGCCACCGATATGCACAATATGCGTCCAGTCTTTACCAATGGTTGCATCGTTCATCTCTTTGGCAACACTTAGGCTGTGGTCTGCACCCACGCCAATAATTGCTCCTGACCCGTCTTCGCTTTTATAAAACAAAGCATTTTGAGCAAAACTTGCCACTGTCCACATAAGGCACAGTGCCAACAAAGTAAGTTTCTTCATTGTTATTGGGTAATAATTTTTGTTTTAGTATAAAATAGACTTTATAAGTTCTTTTTCTTCGTCCAAACCCAAACCTGTGTTAGGTTCTTGCCACAACAATTGGTCATAGTAGGCAGCCGATTTGCGGAAACTCTCTGCTATACTGTCAAAAGTTATGCCAAAGTCCTTGACTATTTTTTCGTTAGTGACCATAAAAAAATTGCCATTTATCCACAAAGGCAAATCGCTCCAAGGTTGCAGTTTGGCAGCTTCCTGAAACTCCAAATCGGCTTCAACCCATTCAGGATTTTTATCTACGGCATCTGCCATAGCTTGCAACATTTCTTGGAAAGTCACTAAAGGATGCGTAATGGCATTATAGGTTTTTCGGTGTTGGGGTAGGTGGATAGCTTGCTCCAAAGCACGTGCAAAATCGTTCACAAAAGTATGAGCGCTTAGGTTATCGCTACCTGTTGGCACTAATACTTTGGAATTTTTTTTGATTCTATAGAGCCAATAATAGTGACGGTCAAAAGGGTCATATTTACCATAAATAACCCCCGGACGCATGATGATACTGTCAATGTCCGATGATAACAACACCTCTTCGCAAGCCACTTTTCTTTGTCCATAGGTTGCCATGCTGGTGTCTGTTTTTTGTTCGGTGGAGCAGGTGAGCAAGGTAGAATCTTCGCTAATGGAACTTTCGCCAATAGCCTCCAAATCATAGACCGATGCTGTAGAGACATAAATATAACGCCCTACATTGCCTTTGAGTAATTGTGTCAGTTTTTCGAGCGATAAAGGAAAATAACTCGACACGTCAATCACAGCATCAAATGTTTTGCCTTTAAGTTGGGCAATATCATCTGTTTCGCGATTGCCATGAATTTTGGGTAGGTCAGGAAAAAGGTGTGTGTTGGTTCTGCCGCGATTAAACAGCGTTATTTCGTAAGAGTCGGGAGAGAGCAACAATTGCTCGACAAGGGCGCGCCCCACAAAAAAGGTGCCGCCCATAATAAGGATTTTTTTTTTCGTCATATCGTTTGTAAGTAAGTTTGGCTGTTTTTGTGCTACAGCATTGGCTCCGTTTCGGCATGAATCCAGGCTTCGTAAGCGGCATTCGCTGCCACCTGCCAATGCACTATGCAGGGAGTTGTATAGGGATGTTTTTCGAGAATATGGCGCTCGACGATGGCTTGATAGGCTGTGCGGGTTTTGAGCATCAAAACGATTTCTCCGCCTTGCTCCACATTCCCCTGCCACCAATAGAGGCTTTCGATAGGGAAAATATTGGCACAGGCAACACAACGCTGCATGAGCAAAAAAATGGCTAATTCTTTTGCCACAAGCTCATCGGGGCAGGTTACATATAGCATTGTGAAAGGCATAAAACAAGTGTTGTGTAGCTGTTTATTTTTTCTTTGTAGGAAGGTTAGATATGTTCAGAGCTTTTGCTTCACCGCGCAGATTAGCCAAACAGTCTTGATATTCTGTCCAGCATACAGAGAGACAATTTGAGCCATTTTCGGGACATTTAGCTTCGCAAGCTAATAGAGTATCAGTACAAGGAAGACCTGTTGGCCCTGTCGGTCCTGTTGGAGGTGCATTCTGGTTAAGGAACATTTTGAGTTCTGCAAGATATGCTGCTGCTGTTTGTTCTGACCCATTATTGGTTTTTTTTGCTTTTTGCAACATCTTTTTTTCTGCTTCAGTCAAATAAGGATTGTTTTCCAAAACCGATTTGGCAGCATTCCAAACAGCTTGTCCATCTGTGTCTTTTGTAGTGGTGCTTGATGCCGCAGTTGGGTTGGCAGTGGCATTGTTTTGAGCAAATATGAGGCTACTGTAAGCCACAATAAGCACAAGAGTAAGTAAAAAATTTTTCATGGCAGATAATTTTTAGAACAGTAAAGATACAACGCTTTTTGACTATCAATTAGTATAAAAGTTTAGCAAGAAGGCGATTTTTTTTTATTTTGCTTATAAAATAGTGCCAATTTTCATTTTTTTTTGAAAGTTGCAAAAAATAACCGTACCTTTGCTTGTCCAAACCAGCCTAATCCGCTTTAATATATGCAAATTCAGGAGTTATTAGACCGCGCCCTTCGGCTCGAGTTTTTGAGTGTAGAGGAAGGCACTTTTTTGTTCGAAAATGCTGCCACTGCCGACCTCATGTTTGTAGGCAACGAATTGCGCAAAATTCACAAGAGCGATACACCCAATATCGTCACGTGGATGATAGACCGCAATGTTAATACGACCAATGTGTGCGTTGCCAATTGTAAGTTTTGCAATTTTTTTGTTCCGCCCGGAAAAAAAGGTGCCGACCGTGCCTATATCACCGACATACCGACCTATCAGCGCAAAATTGAGGAAACTTTGCGCTATGGTGGCGACCAATTGTTGTTACAAGGAGGGCATCATCCCGACTTGGGTGTGGATTTTTATGCAGATTTGTTCCGACAACTCAAAACTCTATATCCCAATGTGAAACTACACGCCTTGGGACCACCCGAAATTGTGCATATATCGGGCATAAGTGGTACTACTTACGAACAAACTTTGCGAACGCTCATAGAAGCAGGTTTGGATTCATTGCCCGGTGCTGGAGCTGAGATTTTGGTTGACCGTGTGCGTCGCCTTATTGCGCAAGGCAAATGTAGCGCTAAGGAATGGCTCGATGTGATGCGTGTGGCACACCAATTGCATCTCACTACGTCTGGCACGATGATGTTTGGTCATGTCGAAACCGTTGCCGAACGTATGGAACATTTGGTAGGTTTGCGGCAGGTGCAGTCCGAAAAACCCGCTGATGCCAAAGGTTTTTCTGCCTTTATTCCGTGGCCCTACCAAGACGAAGGTACAACCCTGCGTCGCATCAAAGACATCAGAAACGAAGTTACGGGCGACGAATATGTGCGCATGATAGCCATTAGCCGCATTATGCTACCCAATATTCCCAATATCCAAGCCTCGTGGCTCACAGTGGGCAAAGAGGTAGCACAAATTTGTCTACACGCAGGAGCCAATGATTTTGGATCTATTATGATTGAAGAAAATGTGGTATCAGCAGCAGGCGCTCCGCACCGTTTCACGTCTGAGGCGATACAACAAGCTATCAGCGAAGCAGGTTTTACACCACAATTGCGAAACCAACAATATGAATTTAGGGAAATGCCCGAAATGGAAGTGCAAGTCATTGATTATTGATACAATAATGCGCCCGAAACGTTACTTTTTACGCATTTTTCTGTCTAATATTTTGCTGCGAAGCCCGAATCTATGTAGGTTTTGGGCTTTGTTTTTTTTCTTACCAACATCTCCAATTGCATGAATGCCTATCTACAACTATTAGAAACTATTTTGCAACAAGGCAACGCCAAAGGCGACCGCACAGGCACAGGTACACGTAGCATCTTTGGTTATCAAATGCGATTTAACTTGCAAGAAGGTTTCCCTTTGTTGACCACCAAAAAACTGCATCTTCGGTCTATCATCTATGAATTGCTTTGGTTTTTGCAGGGCGATACCAATGTTCGCTATTTGCAAGACAATGGCGTGCATATCTGGGACGAGTGGGCAGATGAAGCAGGTGATTTGGGTCCTGTTTATGGCAAACAGTGGCGAAGCTGGGCGTGTCCGTCGGGCGAAACCATCGACCAAATGACACAAATTGTCCACGATTTGCGCTACAATCCCAATAGCCGCCGCCATATTGTTTCGGCATGGAATCCCGCCGACCTGCCACAAATGCAACTGCCACCTTGCCATTGTTTGTTCCAGTTTTATGTCCATGACCAACACCTTTCCTGCCAACTCTATCAGCGCAGCGCCGACGTTTTTTTGGGTGTGCCATTTAATATCGCCTCTTATGCCTTGCTGACCATGATGATAGCACAAGTCTGCGACCTCACTGCCTACGAATTTATACATACCTTGGGCGATGCACACCTCTATAATAACCATCTTGCACAAGCACAAGAACAATTGCAACGCCAGCCTTATCAACTCCCAGCGATGCACATCAATCCTAATGTAAAAGACCTTTTTGCATTCCAATATAGCGACTTCCAACTCCTCAACTATCAAAGCCACCCACATATCAAAGCTGATGTGGCAGTGTAGCAGAGCTAATTTAGTTTTTTTTGAAATAAAAATTTATTGAATAGCGCGCAATATGTCAAAAAAAACCTACCTTTGTCGCTAATTTTTCATCATTTCCTAAATTTAGTAAATCCTTTGTTTTATGAACGATGTATTGAATACTACCGAAAATGCTATCCCAACGGTAGACCTTGCAGACTTCACTTCTGGTGACCCGATTCGTAAAGCCGATTTTGTTCAGAAAATTGGCAAAGCGTATGAAGAATTTGGTTTTGTGGCGGTTGTTAATCATGGTATTCCTGACGAACTTATCCAACGCCTATACAATAATGTGCAAAAGTTTTTTGCCTTAAATACGGACACCAAATTGCACTACGAAGACCGTAATATCGGTGGACAACGTGGCTACACGGCTTTTGGGCGCGAACATGCCAAAGGTTTTGACTCTCCCGACCTCAAAGAGTTTTATCATTGGGGACAAATGGTAGAGGACAACGACCCTATCAAAAAAGAATATCCCAGCAATATGTATGTCGACGAGTTACCCACTTTCAACGAAGCTTTGATAGATGCGTATCGTGCTTTTGAGGCATCAGGCAGAAATATCTTAGCTTCTTTGGCATTATTCGTTGGTTTACCCGAAAACTATTTTGATGACAAAATTCATCATGGCAACAGCATTTTGCGGGCTATCCACTATCCCCCTATTCTTGAAGAACCTAAAAAAGCCATTCGTGCCGAACAACACGAGGACATTAACCTCATTACTTTGTTGGTAGGTGCTTCGGCAGAAGGTTTGCAATTGTTGACACGTCAAGGAGTTTGGCGTAATATTAATGCAGGTCCCGGCGAAATTGTGGTGAATGTGGGTGATATGTTACAACGCCTCACCAACAACCGCCTCCGTTCCACTACCCACCGCGTTGTAAATCCACCGCGCGAGATGTGGCACACGCCGCGCTATTCCATTCCTTTCTTCTTGCACCCACGTTCTGATATGGATTTGACGTGTTTGGAGTCTTGTATCAACGAAGAAAATCCTTTGCACTATGAACCCATTACAGCAGGCGAATACTTAGATGAACGTTTGCGCGAAATTGGTTTGAAAAAATAGTATTATCCATAGCTTTTGAGCAGTATCTAATACCTAACGCCCCGATTCTAAACAGAATTGGGGCGTTTTTTTGCGCAGCCATCTCACAGACAATTTTTATTGTGGAATTTGTTCCACCAAAATTTTATTTCCTGCTTTGTCAAAGTAAGTACAAGTCATTTTGTCCATACGGATTTCCCATTTCTCAATTCCTGTTTCGGCACACATTTTAATGAAAGTAAGATAGTCCGTTTTCCCTTGTTGATGGGCGAGTAATTCCGCTTTAAATACCTGAATATTGGCGGTATCGGCAATTGTTAAAGGGTCATATTTTTTAGGTACTTTGGCTATATAACTATTAGCTCCATGATAGTCGGTATGACCGTCTTCCACGTATGCCTCATAATGAGTAACACCCAACTCTTTAATCTCCTTGATGTAAGTTGGAAAGTCTGCGCCTGATTTTACTTTGCCATGAATGGTTTTTATTTGTTCTACTGTAAACATTTTTTCTGTTTTTTAATTTGTTAAACAATTTGGCGAATGATATGTAATCACGATGTTTAGAGACCAATGAAACGAACGTTTGTTGATTTTAGGATTGTTTTTTATTGTTTTTGCTTGCGATTATGATACAAGATTTCAACAGCTAAAATTCTCACAAGTGCCATAACCCAACAAAACACCACTTCATTAAAGTTCTCTTGTCATTTTTTTGATTATTGGCTATATTATGCAGACAGAATTTTTTTGATTACTCATAAAACTTTGTCTTGATATTGAAACTGTATTCAGTCAAAATACTTTCCAATTTATGCCTATTATTACTACTTTCGGGTGCTTTGTTTTGAAGTTGGTTAGCAAAATCTGTGATGGCAGTCAGTATTTTGTGCCTCTCACCCATTACAACTTCTTCTTTTTCGGTCTGTTGTTTTTTTCTTTCCAAACTGTTTTTTGCAATTTTTAGAACTTCGTTGTCTTTGACGAACTGTTTAAAAAGGTCATCAATTAAAAGTGCTGGAATAATTTGTTGCGTTGCCAATTCAGCAGACAAAAGCCCACGAATACAATAAAACACTACCTTATAGTTAAAATTTCTACCAGTCTCCATTAAGTTGATATGTCCTTTTGCAAGTGAAATATAATGATGGAACAGCGCCTTAAAATCAAAGTTTGCAATGACATCTCTTTGAAAAGTTGTCCAATCAGGAAGCTCATTGAAATAAACAATGTTTGCTCTAATCCACTCAAAAACGGTCGGATTGCTCTTCAAGAGAAGCCCAAACATTTTGTCAATATCATACGAAACAAAATCAAAATCACCCTGCATCACTTCTATAATGTCGCGGTGTTTTTTGAAGTCAAAATACTGTTGTTTCGATTGAAGATGAAAACCACGAACATCAAAATCGCTATCAGGGCTTGCTATACCCCAAAGCCGACTACCACTTTCGATATAAAACAATGGTATTTCGGCTATGTCGTGAAATAAATTCTTTATTTGCTCTTGCATTTTTTTATTGGTAGATGTTAATCATGAATAAATTTTGTGTGTTTTTTGCAGCACCAAATCTTTTTTATGCCTTCAAAAAACCATATTCATACACCTTTGGAGCAATTTTGTCGGCAAGAGTTTT
>JAEUUX010000293.1 GCA_016787295.1 Chitinophagales bacterium | reverse complement strand
CTACAATAAAATGGG
Organism: Chitinophagales bacterium; assembly: GCA_016787295.1. Taxonomy (GTDB): domain Bacteria; phylum Bacteroidota; class Bacteroidia; order Chitinophagales; family UBA2359; genus JAEUUX01. The sequence continues at coordinate 32,007 of JAEUUX010000293.1, read as the reverse complement.
CACCTGTTTCGTCAATACAGCTAAGGTCATAGATACCACTACGGCTTTCATCTGTTAGTCCTATAAAGTCGTTTTTGTCAAACGTTATATGGACAATTTTATGGGGAGAACAGATGAGTGCTTGCAAGGCTTTTCGCAAGAAGCGCGTGTCATTTTCGTTGCCAAATGTGACCTTGAAACCATAATCAGATGTAAAGGGGATAAAACCGTTGTCTATGGGCAAATAGTTTTCGTTCTCCATTGTTATTGTGGGGTTTGGATTGAAATAGCCGCTTATGGTGGCAAAAATACGGTTTTTTGTGAACAAATAATGCTTTTTTAGAAAAAAAAATCTACTCTCTCTTTTGGTGTGTTATTTTTTATACAAAAATGGGGCTAACTCTTACAATAGAGTTAGCCCCAGAACAAAAAAATTAGCGCAATTCGCCACCTTTTTCTAATACCGATTTGAAGTATTCATAAGTAATTTTCACTCCCTCATCACGTCCTATTTTGGGTTCCCAACCCAGCAATTGTCTCGCTAAGGTAATATCGGGTCGCCGTTGTTTAGGGTCGTCTTTGGGTAAGGGTTCATAGATAATTTGGGAAGTGGTATTGGTTAATCCAATAACTTCTTCTGCTAATTGTTTAACAGGGATTTCGTCAGGATTGCCAATATTAACAGGACCAACATAATTACTCAACAAAAGGCGATATATACCATCTACTAAATCACTTACATAGCAGAAAGAGCGCGTTTGCATACCATCGCCAAAAACAGTAATATCTTTATTGGTAAGAGCTTGGTACATGAAAGCTGGCAAAGCTCGCCCATCATGCAAACGCATACGCGGACCGTATGTGTTAAAAATGCGAACAATACGTGTTTCTAAGCCATGAAAATTGTGATACGCCATGGTGATAGCCTCTTGAAAACGCTTGGCTTCGTCATATACGCCTCTGGGGCCAATAGGGTTGACGTGTCCCCAATAGGTTTCTTTTTGTGGGTGTTCTTCGGGATCGCCATAGACTTCTGAGGTGGAGGCTACCAAAATGCGTGCTTTTTTTGCTAAGGCTAACCCCAGCAAATTGTGCGTTCCCAAAGATCCCACTTTGAGGGTTTGGATAGGCATTTTGAGGTAGTCAATAGGGCTGGCTGGCGAGGCAAAGTGCATAATATAGTCTAAATGACCCGGAATATGCACAAATTTGCTAACATCATGGTGATAAAAACTAAACTGTTTCAATGGAAACAAATGCTCGATGTTTGCCAAATTGCCTGTTAATAAGTTATCCATACCTATGACTTCGTAGCCTTCGGCAATGAATCTGTCGCACAGATGAGAGCCTAAAAAACCTGCCGCACCTGTTATTAATACACGTTTTGTCATAATTTAATTGGAAAATTTTGTTAGCATTCAATAGGGTTTAGGTTTATTCAGGTTTAACAGTAGGTCGTCCAATACTTTGGTAGTAAAAACCTGTTTGGCGTAAGTCGTTAAGGTTGTATAGGTTGCGTCCGTCAAAAATAACTTTGTTTTTTAAGCGTTCGCCTATACTATCAAAATTTGGCACGCGGAACTCTTGCCATTCGGTGACGATAATCAGGGCATCGGCATTGTTGAGAGCCACATAAGGATCACCAGCATATTGAATTTGGTCGCCATAGATTTGGCGCGTATTGTCCATCGCTTGTGGGTCAAAAGCCGATACTGTGGCTCCTGCATCTAGCAATTCTTTGATAATATATAAAGCAGATGCTTCACGAATGTCGTCGGTATTGGCTTTGAATGCCAAACCCCACATCGCAAAATGCTTGCCTTTGAGGTCATAGCTAAAATAGTCTTTTATTTTATCTACCAAAATAATGCGTTGGTGTTCGTTAACACTAATAACAGATTTAAGCAAACGAAAATCGTAGGCATATTTGTTGGCTATCATGCCCAAAGCAGATACGTCTTTGGGAAAACAACTACCACCAAAACCCACACCAGGATAAAGGAAATATCTACCTATACGGTGGTCACTACCCATACCTTTGCGCACCATATCTACGTCGGCTCCTACTTTTTCGCACAAATTGGCGATTTCATTCATAAACGTAATACGGGTTGCTAAGTACGCATTGGCGGCATACTTGGTCATTTCGGCAGATCGTTCGTCCATCAAATAGATGGGGTTGCCCTGACGCACAAAAGGCTCATACAACCTGCTCATGACATTGGCAGCTTTGGGAGATTGTGTGCCAACGACAACACGGTCGGGTTTCATAAAGTCTTCTACCGCAACGCCTTCGCGCAAAAATTCGGGGTTCGACACCACATCAAAAGGAACAGTAGCATTTTCGGCAATGGCTTGACGCACCAAATCGGCTGTTCCGACAGGTACAGTACTTTTGTTGACAATAACTTTGTAAGATTTGAGGATATGTCCTAATTGTTTTGCAACGCCCAAAACAAATTTAAGGTCAGCAGCACCGTCAGCACCGGGTGGCGTGGGCAAAGCCAAAAATACTACGTCAGCAGCATCAATAGCAGGCTCTAAATCTGTGGTAAAACTAATTCTACCTGCTTTTATATTGCGTTCGAATAGTGTTTCTAAACCCGGCTCATAAATTGTAACCTCTCCCGAACTCAATTTTTTTACTTTTTGTTCGTCTATGTCTACGCCAATAACGCGGTTGCCCATTTCGGCAAAGCAAGTGGCTGTTACCAAACCGACATAGCCCGAACCAACTACAGTTATGTTCATCGTTTAATTGTTAGTAATGGATTTTTGTTTTTGTATATGGCAAAAATCTTGCCAATTTTTAGGACGCTAAAATATGCAAATAGTTACGTTTCAAAAGTTTACTTGCTTATTTTTTCTATGAAACAATAATTTTCAAGGCTTGTGGCAATACCGAAAATGATAAGTGTTGCATTGGTTCAGTGGGATCGCCATCTATTTGTGTGGCAACCGCAGATGGAGCTTCAATGGTACAATGACTTAAGCGGCGAGTGGTCATCATGCCACTCCAATTACCTTTTTGGGCAATGACCATTGCTGCTAACCATGCGGCTTTGAGGCGTTGTTTAAAATCGGGCACCATTGTAAGTTCGAGCAAACCATCATCTAATTGCGAATCGGGCGTAAGTCCCACACCATAGCCATACTGCCCTGAATTGCCAACGGTGAGCATAAAAAAAGTATCTTCTATGATTTCGCCTGTGTCTAAGGTAATGCGATAGCGTTGGGATTCGTGTCGAAAAGCATGGTCATAACTCAAACGAACATAGTTTTTCATACCGCGCTGGCGCACTTTGGCATAATCAGTCACCACATCGGCTTCGACACCCACACCTGCTGTACTGAAAAAATACTTATCGTTCAGTTTGCCAACATCTATATGGTCTATGTGAAATTTATTGATGACCTTCATTGCCTCAACCACATTGGAAGTATACAAGCCCATTTTTCGCGCCAAACCGTTGCCCGACCCCAAGGCTATAATGCCCAAAGCTACTTCGGTGCCAACCAAAGCACTACCGACTTCGTTAATAGAGCCATCGCCTCCTACTGCAATAACGGCATCAAACCCGCGATGCAAGGCTGCATGTTGTGCAATTTCGAAAGCATGATTGCGGTATTGTGTATAGGTGATTTCGTAATGAAAGCGCTCCGAATCTAAGTGTCGAGCTGCCAAACGTGGTATGTGTTGTTTGCTCTCTACACCCGAAATAGGATTGATGATAAATAAAATTTTCTTGGGATTGTTGCTCATGTAAGTTTGGATATTAAATCTTGATGGGACAAAGAACGATTTTTGCTACCTAAACTCTGTTTCTGCAAAACTTTTGCGCCATTTCTCTTGATTATTGCGGTCAAAAGCCTGAACGGTTAGCACACGTTTGCCTTTTTCGCCCGATACCGACAGTTTCATATACGAGTTTTCTGCCAATAAAGTTCCGTCCATGCGCTGCGGATTTTTACCTTCGTTGCTTTCTGCCACCTTGTCAAAGGTGTGTGAGGTGATTGGCGACGAAGTGATATCGAGCAAGGTGTAGGCATTGTTGCGCTGTTGTGTGATAATTTCCGAAAAATGGCGATCTCCACTCAAAAACACAACTCCTTTGATTTGGTGTCGCTCGATAAACGCCAAAAGCTCGTCTAATTCTTGGGTATAATTGGCATAGCACTCAAATTTGTTTGCTTTGTTCAGCACCTGACTGCCCGAAGCAATGAATTTGAAGGTGGCTTTTGATGACAGAAGGCTGTTTTTGAGCCATGCTAATTGTTTTTTGCCCAAATAAGTTTTATTGGAATCTTGCAAAGTTTCGGGGTCGCGGTGATAGCGGTTGTCCAACAAAAAGAACTCAGAATCGCTCCACTGAAAACGGCTGTAAATACCTTTGTCGTTGGGTGTGCCATAACTTTCGTTACCCGAATAGTCGATAAAAGTTTGCAGGGCTTGTTCTTTGAGTTCATAACTACTGTTGGAGTCATTGGGGCCATAATCGTGGTCGTCCCAAATCATGTATTGTGGGCGCGATGCCAAAAAATTTTGCAATACCTCTTGGCGGCGTGTGTGTTGATAGCGGTATTGAATGCCATAACGCGAGGAATAATCGGCTTCGCGCAAATAAACATTATCGCCCAACCACAGCATAAAATCGGAAGGTTGTTGAACCATTTGCCCAAAAATACTGCTATCCTCACCATACGGCTTGCCCGGACGGTCATAAGGCTCATCGTTGGTATAGTGGCACGAACCCATTAAGAACGAAAAATTGGGAGCAGGTTCGCGCCATTCCCACAATTTTTTGGTTTGAAAACTTAAATTTTGATTGGCTTTTTGGCGTTTTTTGTCCACAAAAATCGCATATTCGTAGGTTGTTCCCATGTCCAATGCGGTGAGAACAAATTTTATGGGATTGAACTCTTGTTGTAATTTGCCACGATAACGCAACTTTTGGCGGGTTTGGGTTTGCCCTTTTTTCCAATACTGTACTTCCACAGTTTTGACCGAAGGGCTAACTTCTAACCAAATAAGGGCTTCGCGATGCTCCGTATAACCGAGCATGGGACCTGCTACCAAAGGTGGCAAATTGTTTTGCGCTACCATAGTTGGAACAGCTATGCAAACGAATGTAAACAGCCACAAAACGCGAAAAATAGTGAAAAAAGGCAGTTTTTTGAGGTTTTTTTGGAAAAAAAACATGGTTTGGAATTTGTTCTGGGTGTTAATTTTTATTTGCTAATTGTCCACAAGCAGCGTCGATATCTTTGCCGCGACTTCGTCGTAGTGTAGCCGTCACGCCTTGTCCTTCGAGATATTGTTGGAATGCCAACAACCTATCCTCGTCCGACTTGGTGTAAAGCACTCCATCTACGGAATTATACTCGATAAGATTGACTTTTGAGGGAATAATTTTGCAGAAACGTGCCAATTCTTTAGCGTCCTCTATATTGTCATTAAAATTTTGGAACACAATGTATTCATAAGTCACCATGCGCTCCAATTTTTCGAAATAATAACGCAAAGCCTCTGCCAAAATGGACAAACTATTGGTTTCGTTAATCGCCATAATTTCGTTGCGTTTGAGGTCGTTGGCAGCATGCAGCGAAATAGCCAAATTAAATTTGGTATTATCGTCTGCCAATTTTTTAATCATTTTGGCAATACCTGCGGTAGAAACGGTAATGCGGCGCGGCGACATACCCAAACCATCAGGAGCCGTGATGCGCTCAATGCTCTGCAATACGTTTTTGTAATTCAGCAAAGGCTCTCCCATGCCCATATAGACAATGTTCGTTAGGTCGTGTCCATGGAGTTGTTGGCTTTGTTGATTGAGCAAAAACACTTGGTCAAAAATTTCGTCGGCGCGCAAATTGCGCTCCATTTTCAATTTACCCGTAGCACAAAAACGACACGACAAACTGCAACCAACTTGCGACGACACACATGCCGTAAAACGGTCTTGCCATGGAGCAGGGATTAACACACCCTCTACCCAATGTTGGTCATACAATTCAAAAGCAAGTTTTAGCGTACCATCGGAGCTGCGCTGTTGTTTGGCGATGTGGAGATGTTGTATAACGAAATGTTGTTGCAACATCTGGCGCAGGTTTTTGGACAAATTGGTCATTGCCTCAAAATCATGTGCGCCGCGTTGCCACAACCATTCATAAATCTGTTTAGCACGAAAAGGTTTCTCCCCCATCAACAATATGCGTTCTTTGAGGTCGGGTAGCGACAGCGAACGTATATCAGTAAGTTCAGGTGGATTTGTTAATTCGGAAAGAAGCATGGTTAAAAATTTTGGTGCAAAGGTACAAACATTCTTTGTATATTGTGTGGTGTTTTTGAGGAGATAGTGTGATAGCATGAAAAAAGCATTCCCGTCCGTTTGGAATGGAATGCTTTTTTATAACTGTCTATATCCTAACTTAACAATGTTTGATAAAAGTTTACGCTACAGAATTCCTATTTCTGGCAACAATAATAATACTCTTTTAATAATCCATCGAAAACTAACAATTACTCATAGCAATGTTTTTTGGTACATTACAAACTATTATCAGAGCAAAAGTTAATAGGCAGCAAATGTTTATTTTTTATGCATAAAATAAAAAACCCAAACCACTGATTTCTCATCGTGATTTGGGGCTTTCACTTCATAGTAAAATAAAAATATTATGCCTAGAAAAGGAAAAAAGTAGCATTAAGATAGTGTATTAGCATTTAAAAGAGGATATTTTTAGATGCAGTTATCAATAATTGTATTGCAATAACTATTTTATCAAAATTAAAAGTATTTTTTTGAATAAAAAAGCTATATTGTACGCTATCAAATCATCATAACTCCATTAAAATTATCGAAATAATATGTTGATTCTGTTTTTTCTGGCATTACTACAGTTTCTCTAATAGGTTTTTTGATTATTTGCCCATTATGTAAGAAAATAGTTTGGTCAGGAACTAAAGAATCTATTTTTTTATCAGAAAAAATAACTACTGTTTTATACTGACAGAAATTTTTTAGGTTTTTACATAATTCTGGTTCACTTTTAACGTCTATGATATTGCATATATCGTCTAAAAAAACAAAAGTAGGATTTTTATAGAACAAACGAGCCAATAATATTTTTATTCGTTGTAAATTAGTAATAGGTCTGTTATCGAAATCTATGTAGTCATCTAATTCCAACGATAGCGTACTTGTTGGTTGATAAAGGCATGATTTCTTATAGGCTTCTTCTAAACGTTGTCGATTGGGATTTTCGTCTCCAAAAATGATATTTTCTTCTACTGTGCCATTTATCACATAACCATCAGGCATTACAACACCACATAATTTTCGCCATTGTTCGGGATTCATGTTTTCACAATTGACATAATCGACCAAAACTTCTCCTTTATCGCAATAATAAGCACAAACCAACAACTGTAGTAAGGTGGTTTTGCCACTTCCTATTTCTCCAAGAACGAGGGTTGTTTTATTTTTGGGTATTAATAATGAGATATTATTAAGCGTATAGGACGAATAAGCATTAGAGTATTTAAAATAGACATTTTTAAGTCTAATACCTTCTTTAATAAGTTTTGGAGGCGAAATTTGTTGTGGATTAGTATCATTATTTTTTTGCTGGATATGATTAATTTGGTCGATAGCATGTTTATTAACGACTATATTGACAATAATTTTCCAACTTTGTTTAAGAATAGCATTTAAATGAGCTACAATATAGCCAATAACCACAATAGTGCCAATAGATCCTTGTTGTTGAAGGTAATAATAAGTGGCTAATCCAATTGAAAAAAGTAAATTAAAGTGATGTGAGCTATTAAAAAACAAATTGGTATTTTGTTCTTGTTGTTGTTGTTCAATTTCGAGTTGTGAAATTTGCTGTTGCAGTTGCTCATATCGATTTAAATAATTTTTCTCTGCTTGATAAACTTTAAGGTCACTAATATTCGCCAAGCTACTATCAAATAATTGTTGTTGTTCATGATATAATGTATTGAGAGCATAACTATTTTTTTGTTGTTCAACGGTTTTTGACGAATGCCAATACCATGCAATAAGGTTTAGTATCATAAAAACACCATAAACGGTATGATTATAATAAAACAACAAAGACAACAAGATGATAAAAGTAGGAAAATAAACGATTAGTAACAATAAATTGTCGATAAAAGCAGCTCGACGGCTGTTTTGTTGATGTAATGATTGAAGATGTTGTTGGTGGGCGCTAAGGTTTAGGTAACTTAATGGCAAGGAAAGCACTTTTTGAAAAAAGTTGTTTTTTATTTGCAGATGCAATTTTTGAGCAAGCTGAATATAGTAATTTTGGAAAAAAAATGCAGCTATATTTTGGCAAAATAATGCAATAATTTGAGCTGCAAAAAGAATTACTAATAAGGAATAAGATTTAAATAAGGTGCTATTATCAATAAATTGCTGTAAAAAGATGGGAATAATAGCCCAAAAAACATTAAATGATACTAACAAGACAATAAATGAAATATCATGTTTATATGCAACAGAAAGGTGCTGTTGAAAAGACCGCAAAGCGTAGTATAGTGGGTTTTCTATTATTGTTGGAGGAATAATTTTATTAAAATCACTATTGGGAGTTATCTGAATACAAATACCATTATCATAATGCCCTGCCCATTGCATTTTAAAGATATTTTCGGGCAACATCGTTAAACCGTGTTCGGGGTCTGAAATAAAATAGTGCCTAAATTCACTTTCAGGAGATTCTTCTATCTTATATAAAATGGCATATTGCCCGTTTTTCCATTGAATTACACAAGGTAAAGTTTCTAATAACAGTTCATTAAGCCTAATTTGATGTGTTGTAGCGAACAAACCGATATTTTGAGCAGCACTACACCATTCTTTAGGAACATGCAAATAATTGTAACGGGAAATTTTTTGTCGTAATGTAACCAAACTATATTGCCTACCATAATGAGCAGCAATAATCTGGAGGCTAACTAACGAATTGTCTGTAGGTTCTAACTGTCGATATGATATAAAAGTTTCCATACTGAATATATTTGATTGATGAAAAAAATGGGTAACACTACATGGAAATACCGCAATGGAACGCAACTAAAAAAATAGTACCACAATAAAAATAAGAACATTGTTCCATAGCTTTCTTTACGAAATATATGGAACATATAGCGAATGGAATAAGAAGTATTGATGGAATGTAGCAAAGAGAATGTGGTGGTTTTTGAAAAAAACTTATGGAAACAACATTAAGGATAGGTAAAAAATGAGAACATATACTCAAGAAGAGTAGCTATAGAATTGTTTGATAACACAACAATAAACAGTGGCTAACCATACGCATTCATGGCTTACAAAAGTTTTACAAATCAATGCTATTGTATAGTTTTAGCAAAGAAGGGGAACTTGACAATCCATCTATAATTTTGGAATAGAATCGTCTGTAAGTAGGGGTATTTAAAAAGAGAACTACAAACAAAGGACTGTATGGCTAAGAAATAGTTGGTTAGCCGACTGTCTACATCGACGAATAGCTTGTTAAGGCAGGGTTAAGTATCACAAATAGACAATGAAGTGTGAAGCAACATTGATATCAGACACTACAATAAGTGAAGCAGTAGCAAGGGAAAAAGATAGATGTAGCATATCCTTAATAGCTATACAAGATGTAGTAACAAGACGGTTGAAAGATATAGGTTATGACCAAAGGGCAAGTAATTGGGAGCTAAGGCAATTACATTGGGAAGTAAGTGTGAGCAACAAAACTTAAACAATGCTTAAGTTTGAGTCGTATGTTGTTGCGATGAAAAGACAAGCAAAGGGTAGTTGATAAACGAGCAAGTGTGGATATTTCGTTGGAGGGGAACCATGAGCAGGATTGAAATAAACAAAACTTAGTAGTAATAAGACTTGTTAAAAAACTATCTTTTGAAGGATAAAAAAGGAAGCGAGTTAAAAGTAGCCGAGTAACATATCAAAATCAACAACAAAGCGAGTGAATACTTACTATTCTTATGCACTGGTTGCGAATTGTACTGCAAAGATACGTTTGAATAATCACCGATTGCAAGGACAAGTTTTGGGCAAATTCACGAAATATAACAAGAACCCTTGGCAAAATCCACCACTTTTTACCAAACTTTTTTCGAATAATGCAGTATTTTTTGGACAAATAAGACAAAAACAGTACTTTTGCACGCATAAAAATGCCATTTTACCTCCATTTTAGCCATGTTATACGAAAATCCCTACCAAAAGCGCGTTCATGCCCAGCTCAAAAAAATTCACAAAAAATTCCCAATTCTTTGGCAAATTTTTCGGTATTTTTTTTTATTTTTTGCTTTTTTTCGTTGTTTAGACTTGTTTTTCCCTTTGCAAATCGATGTTCCTTATTCGCCAATCGTGGTGGATAAAAAAGGAGCTATATTGCACAGTTTCTTAACAACCGACGACAAATGGCGAATGTATACCACTTTGCCTGAAATTAGTCCGCAATTATCCGCCGCTATTATCTACAAAGAAGACAAGTATTTTTACTACCATTGGGGCATCAATCCTATTGCTTTGGTGCGGGCAGCGATGAACAATTTGTTGCAACAAAAACGCACATCGGGGGCTTCCACTATCACCATGCAAGTGGCGCGCCTCCTCGACCCCAAAGCACGCACCTATTGGCACAAATTGGTAGAAATGTTTCGGGCTTTGCAATTAGAATGGCACTATTCGAAGGCAGAGATATTACAACACTATCTCAACTTGGTGCCGTATGGAGGCAATATTGAGGGCATCAAATCGGCAGCGGTGTTGTTTTTTGGCAAAACACCCGAACAGTTGAGTCCCGCCGAAATCGCTACTTTAGCCATCATTCCCAACCGTCCTACTTCTTTGGCATTGGGCAAAAACAATGATAAAAACAAACAAGAGCGCAACCGTTGGCTACAAACTTTTGCAGATAGCGGCATTTTTTCGGAGCAAAGTATTGCAGAAGCAATGACGGAGCCGCTGAATGCCGAACGACAAAGTGTGCCGCGCATGGCACCACATTTGTCTTTGCGCCTACAGCGACACTATGCCGACAAAATTATTCACACTACCATCGATGCAAACCAACAGCGCAAAATAGAGCAAATCACCTACAATTATATGCAGCGCTATTACGCTCAACGAATACACAATGCGGCGGTATTGGTCATCGACAACCGCACCCACGAAATTGTAGCTTATGTTGGGTCTGCCGATTTTGCGAACATCGAAGACGGAGGGCAAGTCGACGGCATTCGAGCCGTTCGTTCGCCGGGCAGCACCCTAAAACCCTTGCTCACCGCCTTGGCATTCGACGAAGGTTTGATTACACCACAACAAAAAATGCTCGATGTGCCAATGAGTTTCTCGGGTTATTCGCCACTTAACTACGACCGAACTTTCAACGGACGTATCAGTTGCGAATATGCCTTGTCACATTCCTTGAACCTGCCTTTTGTCGGACTTTTAGAGCAGTATGGCACGAGCAAATTTGTGGAAAATTTGGTACAATTGCATTGCCAAGAAATAAAAAAAGCCCCTAAATTGGGACTTTCGCTGATATTGGGCGGTTGTGGCACCACTTTGGAGGAACTAACCAACCTTTATAGTATTTTTCCGAACGAAGGACAATTTATCCCTGCCCATTATTTGGTGAATGATACCCTTAACTCACCACAAACGATTTGTAGCCCATCGGCTGCCTATATCGTGACGGACATTTTGGACGAACTCACGCGCCCCGACCTGCCTACGGGTGTGGAAGCAAGCAGTATTAACCTGCCGCGCATTGCTTGGAAAACAGGTACTTCCTACGGACGAAAAGATGCGTGGAGTATTGGCTATAACAAAAACTATACAATTGGCGTTTGGGTAGGTAATTTTTCGGGTGAGGGCAACCAGAATTTGACCGGCACCAATGTCGCAACACCTTTGTTGTTTGAAGTGTTCAACACGATAGATTATAGAAGCAAAGCAGCCAAAGCAACAATGCCTGCGGGTTTGGAGCGCCGCTGGGTATGTAGCGAGACAGGTTTGCCGCCCGACCCGCGTTTTTGCACCAACAAAATCATGGATTACTACCTGCCAACCATCTCCACCAATAGCATTTGCGAGCATCGCAAACAAGTCTTAGTCAATACCACCGAAACAATGAGCTATTGCACTGCTTGTGCGCCTGCCGATGCCGTTATGCGTTGGTACAACAACTTGCCGCCCGAATTGATAGCTTTTTATGAACAAGAAAAAATGCCTTATCAAAAAATACCACCGCATAACCCGCAATGTGAGCGCTATTTTACGACAGGTACGCCACCTCGAATTTTGCACCCGACTCACCAATTAAAATACCTCATAGACCGAAAGGATAACGAAGAATTGCTATTGCGCTGCGCCGTTTCGCCCGAAGTGGCAAAAGTTTTTTGGTATGTAAACGATGCTTTTGTTGCGGCGGCTACTCCCAAAGAACGCGTGTTTTTTGTACCCAAAGTCGGCAACAACAAAATTACTTGTGTGGACGACAAAGGCAGACAACAGACTATTTATATCGATGTGGTGTTTTTGTGAAAAAACTTAGTAGCGTTTCATTTTGGTTAATTATTTCGATAAATAACGCATTGATTTTTTTGGGCGTTTCCCTGCGGGTCGGGCTTTACAGGGCTTCGCTTCGCTATGGTGCTGCGTTGCTCTCCGCACTGGCTAACGCCACCCTTACAATCCCTAACGCGCTTCGCCATTCGAACAAATACACCCTTATTTTTTTACGGCAAAATAGATAAAATAGAACACTACTACTGAACAAACCATGTTCTTTGTCCCTTGCAAATGTTTATTGTGTGTTGTTTTTTTTGTTTGTAATAATCGGGACTTTGTATAAATGAAAAAATAAATTTGTCATAAAAAACCCAATTCCTTTGGAGGTTTTGAACTTCTGAAGGGATTGGTTTTTTTATTTTTGCGTGTCCTAAAGTCATTCTGCCACGTGTACAAATCATTTTGCCACGTGTACAAATCATTTTGCCATGTGTACAAATCATTTTGCCACGTGTACAAATCATTTTGCCATGTGTACAAATCATTTTGCCACGTGTACAAATCATTTTGCCACGTGTACAAATCATTTTGCCACGTGTACAAATCATTTTGCCACGTGTACAAATCATTTTGCCATCTGTACAAATCATTTTGCCACGTGTACAAATCATTTTGCCATCTGTACAAATCATTTTGCCACGTGTACAAATCATTTTGCCACGTGTACAAATCATTTTGCCACGTGTACAAATCATTTTGCCATATGTACAAATCATTTTGCCATGTGTACAAATCATTTTGCCATGTGTACAAATCATTTTGCCACGTGTACAAATCATTTTGCCACGTGTACAAATCATTTTGCCATCTGTACAAATCATTTTGCCATCTGTACAAATCATTTTGCCATCTGTACAAATCATTTTGCCACTTATAGTATAGTTATATCATTTCTTACAACTGAGGAATTATCTTTTCACACACCAAAAAACTTTATAAATAACCGATTTTGCCATTTATCCACTATAACTCCCAATTCGTCATTTGACAAAACCCTTCAAAAAAGTGATTAAATAATTACGACTCTCAAATAAGCCTTTTCATCACTATTTGTTGTTAGAAGTATCATCAAGCTTTACCTTTGCGTCATCAATCCAACAATAGCTGCGCAGCGATGATAAGATTGAGTATTTTTTAACTTCTAAATTTATCTTTATGTTTTCAAAAATTTCCTCCGTTTTAGCTTTATTGCTAATTGCTTTTTTAGGTTTTGTTTCTTGTCAAAAAGAAGCGGTAGAGACAACAATCCCTGTTACTACAGATATGGAAGGTAAACAACTTCCTCCTAATGGTGAAAATGCCCCATATCATAAAGAAATCACTGTTAAAGGTATTGAAAATAGCCGTGTTTATGATTTCACCTTTAAGATATCTTCTAACAATGTTAGCCTACTTGAAAGTTTCGATAATTCAAGTATTACGTTTAAGTTTCTTGATACAAACACTGTCAATGAGTGTTTATCGAAAGTTTCTAAAGATGAAACTGCCAATGGAACTAAGCTAAATGAGAATAGTTTTGTGTCTCCAAACGGTAATACATTTGTTTCCATCAGTTTGACCAAAATTTATTCGCCTATAGATCTAGAAACACTGCCTGCTTACGATTTGCGTTTAAGCGAAAAAATAGTAGACTTGCTAAGAAATACAAAAATCAAAACTATTTTTAATCTTGGAGAAATTCAACTTTATTCCAAAGGCAATAGTAGAGCTTGTAACCCTTGCACTATATGGAACAATAATAAAATTGTTAAAATAGTGGGGGATTGTGGATCTAATTTCACCAGAACAGATAACTATTGGGCAAACACCAATTCCAATAACCTTTTTTATCTTAACACGAGTATTTTTAAATGTAATTCAGTAATTAGTCCTTGTTGTGTTTCTCCCAATATCTGGGTAAGAACGGTATTTGTTTTGCAAGATGTTGTTGTTGGATTACAAGGGTTAAGTAATACTTGTGGCTTTGGGGCATGGTGTGGACCTAGTAATAATAGCAATTGTAGTGGTGTTTATGCTTGTTATTAAAATTAGTTTTGCTAAAGTCCAATACACTATTACTCTATTTTTGACACAACATAAAAATCCAAAGCACCCGACTTAGCTCACTAAAAAACTGCTTATCTATATGGTAAGCAGTTTTTTTTACGCAATATTGGTATCCAAAACACCCAAATTCCAGCAAGTTTTACTACCTTTGCTATGCAAAACAGAATACCAACAAAATTCTATGTTATGATAAACAAAAAACTTTACTTTTTACGTTTTTTTCAACTTTTTTGCGGCTTATTGCTATCGTCAACTATGGCTATAGCCCAAGACCTACCTGATACGGTTTGGGTCAATACTTTTAATTTTTCTATGCCCAATCCGCAAGGTGGTTATGGCGGAGGAGAGCAGTACAAAGGCTCTTTCCAATTTCCTGCTCCCACCGAATCGTTCCAAAAGATATTGATGTATTATACCCTCAAGTGTGATGCAGCCACTAACCAAGACCAATATCCTTGTGGCGAATGGGACTATTTGAGCTATACACACCTCATCGACTCGACTGGTTTGTATGACTCCACACGCCGTACACAAGTCAACTATTCGGTGAAAGGCGAAACACCCAACACTTTTTCATACACCTCCACTCCTACCTATACCACCTACAACGAAACGCAAACTTATCTTAATGTGAGCAATACTTTGGGCGGTACATCGCACACCATTGGGACAGCTACAGCGAATGGTAACATTCCCTTGGGTTTGTCTCACAACCGCAACCGCACCCAGTTTATCATCAGTCAAAGCGAAATGATAGGCATGGGTATGGCAACGGGTAACATTACGGCAATGCGATTCCCCTTGTTCGAAGGGGCAGCCGACCTGACCGATTTTACTATTGCGATGAAAAACACTAACCAAAGTGCTTTTCCTGACGGCTATAGCGAACCCATGAGCGGCGGATTCACAACGGTATACCACCACAACAATGCTGTTTCGGCTGCTGCCACCAACGAAGCTACCTATTACTTTACCACACCTTTCGCTTGGAACGGCACGAGCGATATTGTGGTGGATATTAGCTATAACGGAAACGGTGTTAATAGTTTGCAAAGCTATCATAGCACAGAAGCCTCCGTTCGTTGCATAGCCACGCAACAAGACAACCATCATCTCGATTTGGCGACAGGTGATTATATCGAAGTGCCTGTGAATAATCTCGCCAATATCGGGCAGGAGGTAACGGTCATGTTCTGGAGCTATGGCGACCCTGCCGAAATGCCCACTACTACTTATGCTTTCGAAGCCGTTGATGCACAAAACCGTCGTGTTTTGAATGTGCATTTGCCTTGGAGCGACAACGTGGTGTATTGGGACGCAGGACACAACCAAACAAGTTCCTACGACCGTATTAACAAATCGGCAGGCACAGCCTCCGAAGGAGGTTGGCACCATTGGGCATTTGTCAAAAACGCTACCACAGGCTCCATGCAAATTTATTTGGACGGAACATTGTGGCATTCAGGAGCAGGCAAAACCAAAAGCATGGCTGGTATTACCAAATTCCGTATTGCGCGCGGTTTCAACGAAGGTTGGATGTATTATCATGGCTCGATGGACGAGTTTGCGGTATTCAATAAAGCCTTAGATGCCACAACAATCCACGATTGGAAAAACCGCCACTTGAACAATACGCACCCCAACTATAGCAATTTATTGGTCTATTATCCATTTGACGAAACAAGTGGCAGCATTGCTCAAGATGCTTCAGGCAACAATAATGACGGCACGATGATGGGTTATCCCGCTCACCGCACCACCAAAGCCGCTGATAGTTTTTTAGACCTATTGGCAAGCAACACCAAACCACATGTCATTTTGGAACAAAACGGAGTCTATGATTTCACCACCGAAACAAGCCTCTGGACTTATACCGAGCCAAATCCGTCTGTGAGTGTCATTTTGTACGATAATCCTGCTAATGGCACTATTGTCGCCGAAGATGCACCCAATCACCCGACCATTCCTACAGATACCCTTAGCGTTTGGCAGGCAGATGCCTACACTTATACCTATACCGACGGCATAGCAACCGACTCGGTATTGGTGGCAGCCGAGCAAAGTTTGGCACGCCAAGATAAGGAATACTATAGTGGTATTGTGCAGTTTGAAATTGGGCGATTCATTACCCCATATGGCATTAACTTAGATTTGGGAGCCAACGGTTTTACGTGGATATATGACGTGACCGACTATGCTCCTTTGTTGCGCGGCAGCAAATACATTCGTTCGGGCAATGCACAAGAGTTACATGACTTGCGGTTTGCGTTCATTCGCGGCTTGCCCGCTCATGATGTTGTGGGTGTCAAAAACCTTTGGAATGGTAGTTTTGGTTATGCCAATATCCAAAACAATACAGCTTGTACGCCAATTACGACCTCTTTGCCTACAGGTGCGGCATCGGCGCGTGTCAAAATGCGCACAACGGGACACGGTATGGAATCTTCGGAAAATTGTGCGGAATTTTGTTACAAAAATCATCAAATCAAAGTCGATGGCGTGACGCGCTTTACACAATTGCTCAAACGCGAATGCGCTTTTAATCCTGTTTATCCTCAAGGTGGCACATGGATATATGACCGAGCCAATTGGTGTCCGGGCGATGTCGTGCCTACTTTTGATGTGGATATTACGCCTTATATTTCTCCCGATGAACCGTTTGCTGTTGACTATGGCATACAAGCCACCGGCACACCACAAGGCAATTGGGTTATCGAAACCCAAATGATTAGCTATAGTTCCTATCGTTTTGCGAACGATGTGGCTATTGAAGAAATTGTATCGCCTTCAATGACGCAATATCATTCGCGCCGCAATCCTATTTGTGATGGTCCTGTCGTGCGCATTCGCAATAATGGCTCCGAAGTGTTGTACAATTGTATGATACATTATGGCGTAAAAGATGGTTTAGGTTTTGGTACGTTTCCGTCTTGTTATCAGTGGTTTGGCGAGTTGCGTTTTGGCGAAGTAGTTGAAGTGAAACTGCCTCAAATGAATTGGTCTAATTTTGACCCTAACAATCCTGTTTTCTTTGTTACGGTAGACTCACCCAATAGCCAAACCGATGAATATAGCCTAAATAACCGCGCCGAAAGCCGTTTTGAGGCACCACCGCGCTACGATTCGGGCATGATTTTCCAATTCAAAGGCAACGCTCGTAGTTTGTTCCAAAACTCTTATACCCTCAAAGATGCCTTTAACAACATCATCACCGAGCGCCAAACTATCAACAACAATGCTACTTATAATGATGTTTTTACCCTTGACCCTGGTTGCTATGTCTTAGAGTTTTTGGACGAAGAAGAGGCAAGTGGTGCGGGCAACAACGGTTTGTCATGGTGGGCAGCTTCGGGCGAGGGCAATGGTAATGCCAAACTAAAAGCTCCTAATGGAACTACCTATATCACCTTTGACCCTGATTTTGGTGGCAGTATTTATCACCAATTTTTAATAGGCTATGACTTGCCAAATATGCCTTACAACAATGATTTGCCATGCGAAGCCATTGGCATTGCTCATCTACCCACCAACAACGGCATGATAAGCGTTTATCCTTCGCCCACAACCGACAATGCAATGGTAGATTTTGTGTTTGAACAAGCCACACCTGTCACCATCAAGGTATATAATGCTTTGGGACAAATGGTGTTTAGCAAACAATATGATTATAGTCGACAAGCTACTACCCTATTGCCACTACCCGACGCAAAAGGTTTGTATTTTGTCCAAATAACCACACCCAAACATAGCCTCACACGTACAGTTGTTAAACAATAGTACAAATTATTGACCATAAAAAAACCATCGTGTACCAATAATCCATCAATGGTTTGTTGGTACGCATGGTTTATTGTCGAGCGATACATGATGATTTTTTGAATCAAAAAAGACAAACATGACCTATTTAGAACGAAAGTAGCGAGTTTGTAAATTAAAAAAAATGCTATTTAAAGTGCTTTTTTTGAAAAAACATTTTATTGCGGTAATTTGGCAGTAAAAACGACAGAAAAAAAACCTCGCCGCAGACAAGTTAAAGAAAAACCATTATGTAAGTATCTGTTAAAAGGAGCTTTAGGCATTTTATTTCTCCCAATAGACAATCCACAACATAAAAAAACCTTGTTTTATCCAATAACAGAAAACAATGGTTTATGGAGAGTTTTTTATCTCAAAAACAGGGCTTGCATAATTTTTTTTCTTACAAAACCTGCTTTTTTGTCAAAAAAGGAACAGTTTTTGTAAAGCTAAATCATACTATAGATAAAACAATAGTTAGTATGACGAGAAATCTATGCACATTTGCTGCTGTATTATTATTGGTTGTAGGATTTTTTTCTTTTCATTCTTGGGCATACCACTATCACACCGCCGATTCTTTTTGGTTGCGGTCGGGTAGTGGGACTTTGGGTTATAGCTATTTGCTGCGTTACAAAGATTTAGCCATACGCGAAATGCGACGCACGGGCATTCCTGCCAGCATCACCTTGGCGCAAGGCATGTATGAATCAGGTTTCGGAAAAAGCGATTTGGCGCTAAAGGGTAACAATCATTTCGGAATAAAGTGCAAAAATAATTGGCAAGGAGCCACCATCGCTTATACCGACGATGCCCCTAACGAGTGTTTTCGCAAATACAAAAGCGTTTATGAGTCTTATATAGACCACTCCAACTTTTTGAAAGAACGCCCGCATTATCGTTTTTTGTTCAACCTGCCAACTACTAACTATAGAGCATGGGCAGAAGGTCTGAAAAGAGCAGGTTATGCCACCGACCCCAATTATAGCAGCAAAATCATTGCTATTATCCAGCGTTTTCGACTTTATGAATATGACGAAGATATGATTCCAAATAATAGCGATGATAGGATATTGGTAGAAACCAAACCAATGCCCACCAGCGAAGATACTTGGGTGGTATCTAATTTGGAGCGCGAATATATGGCAGAAGCTGCTCTATATGGTGCGCCCATTATAACGCCAACTTATCGCAACAAACTCCACCAAATTGATGCCATGCTCACCGAAACTTTGCAAAATCGTCCTGCCGAAGAACCACCACGCGTCTTGTCGGGCGAACCTGTTATTTTTGTTGGCAAAAATACTTTGGAACAACTCACACACCCCACACCACCTGTGCATATTCCCACTTCACAAAACACCATTTCTGCTATTGAGCCTGCCACCAGTAGCGAAACAAGCACCACCATCAACACAGAGATAGCTGTCGCTCCTACAACAACCATTAATAACACTGCCATTGTACCAGCAAAACCCAACGCGCCTGCTCCTGTCTTACCAAACACAGAAAGCACTGCCAATTCTGCCGCCAACCAAGCTATCGGGGCAGAAATCCAAGCAAACACAGCGATAGTCCAAAAGAACAAAGAGCATCAAGCAGTTTCTTTGTTGACTACCACACCAACAAAAGTACAAGTACGTCCCATTTTGAAAGTCAATAATGCCAATGCCGTGCGCTACAACCATGTTGTTTCGTTACGCCAAGTAGCAAAGACCTATCAAATTTTTCTGCCCGATTTGTTGACATTTAACGAAATTAACAATCCCAATACGAATATTCCTGCGGGAACATACATTTATTTGTCTGCCAAACGCGCTCGCTATGCAGGCGAACACAAACAACACATTGTCCAAAAAGATGAAACAATGTGGGATATTGCACAAAAATATGGACTCACCTTAGCCGAGTTGTATGAACGCAACGCTATGCGTGACCATACACAACCGCTCAATGGCGAGGCAATTTTGTTGAAAGGCAAAGCCGATTATCCACCCAAAGTGCGCCGCAATACGACTACCGAATCGGTACAAGAAAATACGCCCACCACAGCCAAAACTGTTTTTCGCCAAACATCTATGTTGGAAACCAACGAAATAATGCCCGAAAATTCCAACAAAAAAATGACCTATCATCTTGTTAAATCACACGAGACCCTACAAAGCATCGCCGAACAATACTATACCAATGCCGAACTAATCACCGAAGCCAACAACCTATCTTCCAAACACCGTCTCAAGACAGGTGAAATCCTTCTTATTATTACCTATTAAATCCTTTGTTTTACCTCTTGTTATTAGTCTTTAAAATCAGCTTTTATGCGTCTCAAACAAAACCTCCTTGTTAGTGGTGCCTATCTTGTACTGACGTTACAAACTGTTCATCTTCAAGCTCAAAAAGATAGTACCACCTTTCAGAGTGATGTCGTGCCGATATTCGCTGTTAGTTACACCTCCACCCCTTTGCCCGCTCAACCATTGCCCACATTTTCGACCATCACAGCTACTGCTGCAACTGCTCCCGAACTCATACTCCCTACACCTGTCTATTTGCAGTTAGACAAATTGTCTGTAGCCGAATACATTAACCGCTATCAAGCCATTGCCATTGCCGAAATGCAACGCACAGGCGTACCCGCAAGCATCACCTTAGCACAAGGCATACTCGAGTCGCGCTTTGGCAACAGTGGTTTGACACAAACCGGTAAAAACCATTTTGGTATCCTATGCCACCAATGGAAAGGCAACAAATTTCATATAACAGAAGGCAAAAAAAAGTATTGCTACCGAGCCTATCATAGCGATTATGCCTCTTTTATAGACCATTCCAATTTTTTGAGTAGCCGCCCCCATTATGCTTTTTTGTTCGAAAAAGCTATGACCGATTATGTAGGATGGGCGTATGGTCTCAAAAAAGCAGGTTATGCCGAAGATGCCGATTATGCCGAAAAGCTAATCCAGATTATCAATACTTATCAACTCCAAAAGTTTGACAAACTACTTACTTCCACACCCGAACAATTGGAGCGGTGCAGCGAAAAAATTATTGCAACTCCTTCGCTATACAATGGCACCAAAACGGTCATGTTTGATTGCGATGTGAGCATAGAACAAATCGCCAAAGGCTACAAAATAAAGCCTTCGCAAGTGGTGAGCTACAATAATTTTTCTCCCGATCAAGTCGTGAAAGCTCACACTCTTGTTTTTTTGGAAGCTCCCAAATCCAAAGGACCCAAAGGCATCAATCAGCACATCGTACAAAAAACAGAAACGATGGAGTCTGTTGCCCGTTTATATGGTATTCAAATAGATAAACTGTATAGACGCAACAAGGTTTTGCATGGTACACAACCCAAAGCAGGACAAACCCTCGCATTGAACCAAAGAACCAAACAAACACCTGAAACCTACAACACACAGCGCAATGTGGGCAAGAAAAACAAAGCGATGGTGGTGAAATATGTGGTGAAAGAAGGTGATACTTTGTATTCCATTTCGCGCCGATATAACATTTCTGTCTTGGCGCTGCGAATGACCAACGACTTGGATAGCAACGAAATCAAAGTCAAACAAAAACTAAAAATTGCCCTTAACTGGCCTTAATAGTAAAGCATTATGCTTGTTCTAAGCGCGTTGTTTATTGAAATTAAGCAACGCGCTTAGTTGCGCCATAAAAAAACACCTAAAAAAACCATTAAAAAACCCAAAATAAACCAAACAATTTGCAAGAACCAAAAAACAGTCGTACCTTTGCGGCTGTTTTGCTGTGTTAGAGCTTCGGCTGTATCATCAACTACAAAAAACGTAAAGAAGTCGGCAAAACTATTGGTAGCGGAAGAACAGAAAACAAAACGATATTGTTATTGCTAAACGACAAAAATGAAAAGGATTAGCTTGGTTGCCAAACGGTTCGCGTATCTTGCTATCGTCAAAGCTTACCACCAACAAAAAATAGCATAGACAAATGCACCAAATATTTACAGTACTTAAAACATTAGCAGAAGTAAAGAACACACTTAAAGTACCTACCGAAGCAAATAAAATAGACAACCTCTATCAAGTTCACTCGTACCTAAGTGCTATTAGCTTGAATTTTATATTTAAACTAATGAGTGTAGTACTTTTATTTTTAACCCTTAATTTAAAAGCCCAGTACTCATATAAGTATATCAATGTTGGTGGAAATTTAGATATGAAAAGAGGCGATACTATTGATTTAATTTTTTACCCCAAACCTTCAAAATATCCCAATTCCACAGAAGAAGACATACAAGTTGAATGGCGAAAAAGTTTATACGAATTCGATTCTTTTACATTTGTAAGATGTTTTCGCATTAAAAATAATTTTAACTTCGATATTTATTTAGACCGCGTTCAGACAGGAGCGGGGTATTGCGTACCAGAAGGTTTTTATGAAGGTATCCTACATCCTGGCGAAGTTCAATACACAGTAATTCACTTAGACCTAGCAGGAAAAGAAAGTCTTAGCCGCCCTGTTGGGTTTTTCTTCCGTATGTGCCCATACACAGATGAAGAAGAAAAATTGTTAGTCATAAAAAGATTTGTAGGCAAAAGAAAGTTCTAATCGCTAAAAAATATTGGCAAAAAGCAAATTGAAATACTTAGCTCAAAGTCGCATTTTACACCTCAAATACGTGAAAATAATGAGCAGAACGCTAAAATACTGTCACTCCTGAGCTATTTTTGTCGTAATAGGCTTCAACAATGCAACATATCGGTTAGCAAATCTACCCCATCCGAGTAAAAAGGACCCCTTTCATGCTAAATGTAGCCTCCAAATACCCGAATCTTTTTTTCGAGTTAATTTTTTAGCGAAAGGTAAGTATCATGAAACACACCCTTTTCCTATTTCTTCTAAGCTTGTTCGTGAGCAATACAAATGACATTAGTCATCGTAATTACTTTGCGGATTATGAGCATATTCCGCAAGATTATTATTATGGTGACACCACTGATTTAGTGTTATCTTATCCCAACGGAAGAGAAAAAATACAATTTAATTGGTATGTTAATCCTGATTCACTTATTCAGTATTTCACATACTGTAAGTGTTTTAACATAAAAAACAATGATATAGTAAGCATTTATTTAAATGAAATAAGGTCAGGTGATGCGTGTCCTCATGGGTTTACTCGAGGTGAAATTAAGCCTAAAGAAAATAAATACAGTTGTTTTCTTATGCCATTAGATAACAAAAGACGCACCATCTATAGGTATATCAGGTATTACTTTACATTTTGCAAAGATATTGATGGACAAGAAGAGAAGTACGAAAAACATATTGATCTTACAGGAGAAAATTCGTATTATTTTATTTTTGAGGGCTATAGAGATTAGATTACATCTGCTATTAGGCATCTTTTGTTGTCTAATAATATCTTGCTGTGTGCCTTTTAATAAAATATTGCCAAAAAATAACATAATGAAAACCTGTATAATATTTTATTTTTTTGCTTTATTTTCAATAGCAGCAAAAGGGCAAGATAGCTCATTTTTACAACAAGTTGACAGTCTTATTGATTTATATCAAAATCAAAATATAGTTTGTCCTCAATCAGAAGATACATTAGGATTAATTAGAAAACTCATACAAACCGTTTTGCAACAACAAGGAGTGTTCGATTCCGATACCTTATATTTACCTGAAGGTTTGAATTGTCGTTTGATTAATTGTGCTGAAAAAAAAGAATTTAACTTTTATGAGTTTATATTTAATTATAGAAAAATAGACTACCGATGCTTGAAAACAGCTACTTTTCTAAACAACTCTTTGTGCCTATCTTATACAATAGATTCTTTATTGAGCATAACATATACCACAGACAGCTCTTGCAGAAAGCACATAGAGCATAAGTTTAACAATAGACACTATTGGGATAGATACGAAAACTTCAGAATAAAGGACAGTATTGTGTCGGTAAAATTTCCATACAAGAATACACCAATAAAGTACTTTTACTACAGCAAATTTATTCCTACCGATATTGCAATAGATTTTCGACATTCTACTGCAATGGTTATCGTAGATAACAATTTGGATAAACAATACCATTTTTTGTATAATTCCAAACAAGAAAAATGGGACATTTTAAATATAAGCCTCAAAAGGGCTGCCAGAAGGAAGGATATTTTAAAACTTAAAAAGAATTAATTTTTATTATCCTCAATTATTCGAAGGAGGAAAATGAAACAATTAAAAATCGCTTAATAATGCTAATTATGTAGCATGCAACTAATCATATCAATACTATTTTTCTGTTTTTATTTTTCTGTAAAAGCTCAAAATGTTTTATTTTCAGAACAATGTGATAGTTTATTAAAAAGCTATCAAATCTCGCTGCCAAATTGTGTTTATTCAGAAGATACACTAGCACTTATCAGAAACCTTTTTAAAGAATCTCTAAAGCACCAGATAGATGATACAACCGTTTTGCTACTTCCTGAAGGATTAAATTGTCATTTAATTAATTGTAAAAGAAAAAAAGAACCACATTTCTTTCATTTTGCTTTTAATTACAAAAAAATAGATTTTCGGTGCATAAAAACTAATGATTTTTTAAACAATGCTTTATGTTTATCCAATGAATTAGATTCGTTGCTTAGTAAAACGTATCTAAAAGATTCGATATCTACCGCTTATATTCAAAAACAGTTTCAACCACATTTTTATTTAGAAAATAATTGTCAAGGAGGATTAAGGATAAAAGAAGAGATGATACGAACAAAAAATCGTTCAAAAGGTAATGACAATATGTATTTGTTTTATAGCAAAGGAATTCCGTCAGATATAATTATAAACCTCAAATACTCGACAGCTTTAGTAATTGTGGATAATGACCCCTCTTGTCAATACTACTACTATTCCTATAATTCAAAAAATGCAAAATGGAGTTTAAGTGACAATAAATATAGAATTGCCAAAAAACGAGCAATAAAAGTAAAAACCCAATGAAACACCTAGTATTTGGGATTAACATTGCCATTGCAGTAATGTTTGCATCGTGTTTTACGACACAAAATGGCTTTTTTTGCGCTCCCAAAGAAAATATTCTTGATACCATCGTGGCAAATAAGAAAATTAGTATAGTTTTGGATAGTGTTTTTGTTTTAAAAGATGCACATAATAATTCACTTAGTCAAATCCAACTAAATATTTGTTATGATAATGCTTGTACTACTATGAGAACCATAGGCGGAGAAGATTTGATTGATACCACTCTTTATGAATACAAGCAAAACCAATTACAGTCGCGCAAAGTCTATATTCATAATGATAGCTTATTGTTTGTATCCATCCGTTGTAATGGTTTTTATACGTCTTTGTACGGATTTAAGAAAACGAAGGAACAACTTAAGTTGTTTTTTACTAATGAAAATTGCGTAGACGGTTATTTTGTTTTTGAGGATAAACAAAACTATTTTCATATAGTGAAAAAAGCACGCGCCGATAAACCGTTATCCATAGAAAAATGGCAAATAGGTGCAAAAAATTGCTTTTTTGTTTCGGAGGAGGAAAATAAAACAATTAACCATCGTTTAATAAAGATTATACAGGATTAGATTTTTATATTTCGCACACAATACTTACCTTTGCACCAACTCCCTCCAAGAATAAAAACCTCAAATAAAACCAGATACTCCTACAACTTTTTATCGCACGTTGTAAACCCTATTGTTTAACTTTTTAAAATTTCATTATTCAGCAATGACTGAACAAGAAAATGTAAACTCTACTGACAATGCAGTAGAAACTACCGATTCAGCAGCTAAACCTGCTCGCAAAGAGCCTGCGTCACACGATTCTTTTGACTGGACGATGGGCAAACGTTCCAAAGCTATCTATGATGGCCAACAAATAGCACAATATGAAGATACTTACATGAGTACCTTCAAAACCATCAACGAAAACGAAATCGTTCGTGGTCGCGTAGAAGCCATTAGTGGCAATGATGTAGTATTGGGCTTGGGTTCAAAATCAGACGGTATTGTAGCTACATCAGAATTTCGCGACAACCCCGACCTTAAAGTAGGTGACGAGGTTGAAGTGTATGTGGTATCAAAAGAAGACGGCAAAGGACAAATGGTACTTTCGCGCAAAAACGCAAAACAATTGCGTGCGTGGGAAAGCATCGTCCAAGCTCACAAAGACGGCACCGTTGTACAAGGTGTAGTAAGCAGCAAAACCAAAGGCGGTCTTATCGTCGATGTATTGGGATTGGAAACATTCCTACCCGGCTCTCAAATCGACGTTCGTCCTATTGTGGATTACGATTCATATTTGGGCAAACGCATGGAGTTTAAAGTCGTTAAAATTAACGATGTTATTAAAAACGCAGTGGTATCTCACAAAGCCCTTATCGAAAGCGATATCGAAGACCACCGTCAACGCATCATCGCCTCGCTCGAAAAAGGACAAGTATTGGAAGGTACTGTCAAAAACATCACCGACTTTGGTGCATTCATCGACTTGGGTGGCGTAGATGGTTTGTTGTACATCACCGACATTTCTTGGGGACGTATCAATCACCCCAGCGAAATATTGCAGATGAACCAAAAAATCAATGTCGTTGTGCTTGAATTTGATGATGCCAAACGCCGTATTTCCTTGGGTCTAAAACAACTGATGCCTATGCCTTGGGACGTATTGGCAGAAAGTATCGAAGAAGGTTCTATCATCAAAGGTCGCATAGTGAATATCGAAGACTATGGTGCATTCATCGAAATCATGCCGGGCGTAGAAGGTTTGGTTCACATTTCGGAAGTAAGCTGGTCAAACCAACCTATCAACCCACGTGAATACTTTACTTTGAATGGCGAATGCGAAGCCAAAGTAGTAACCCTCGACCGCCTAAACCGCAAAATGTCTTTGTCTATCAAACAAATGCAAGACGACCCTTGGGCAAACATCGAAGAACGTTATCCTGTTGGTAGCCGCTTCAAAGGCGAAGTGAAAAACATTACGCCATATGGTGTATTTGTGGAATTGGAAGAAGGTATTGGCGGTATGGTACACATCTCCGACCTATCTTGGACACGCCGCTATAGTCACCCCAACGAATATGTACACCAAGGCGACCCGCTCGAAGTGGTGGTATTGGGTATCGACCGCGAAAGCCGCAAATTGTCATTGGGTCACAAACAAATCGAAGACGACCCATGGGATACATTCTCTACTGTATTCCCAATTGGTAGCGAACACGAAGGTGCTGTTATCAAACGCGACGACAAAGGAGCTATTGTACAATTGCAACATGGTCTTGAAGCCTATATCCCTGCTAAACAATTGCGCACCGATGACAACCATGTTGTCAAAGTAGGCGATACTATCAACGTCCAAATCATGGATTTTGACCGTACCGAAAGACGCATCATCGCCTCGTATGCCGAAGCAGAACGCGCTCGCAAAAAAGCAGAACTAGAAGCCTCTATCGCCGAAGTTGCTAAACAAATCGAAGAAAACAACACGCAAAACACAACTACTGCTACATTAGCCGACAACGAAGCATTGGCTAAATTGAAAGCAGATGCTGTTGATAGCGAAACAACCACCGAAGAATAAACCAAACTTGGTTGCTCGACGGCGAACAACATATATACAAAAAACCGCCTCCATAGTTCTCTATCGAGGCGGTTTTTTTGTCGTTATTTGTCACCTACAATACAGGGCATTGTGGATTAGAAAAATGATATTGCATAGTTTTGCAAATCTGAAACCATTTTTTACGTATCCACAAAAAATATCATAGTATCATAAAATCCAACAAAATTGCTTACCTTTGCGCCTTATTTTGTTTCCTAAAATTGCCCGATAATGAAAAGAGGTCAATTTATCCAATATCTTCTTACTCTACCAATATTAGGTGGTATCATGCAACTAAAAGACCTATATCCAATTAGCCAAAAATTAGACTCTACTCCTCGTATGCCTGTCTTGTTTTTGGGACATGGCAGCCCAATGAATGCCATAGAAGAAAACGAATTTGTGCAAGGCTTCCGCACCATTGCACAAACATTACCCCAACCTACCGCTATTTTGTGCATTTCGGCACATTGGGAAACCAAAGGCACATTGGTAACAGCGATGGAAAAACCACCTACAATACACGACTTTGGAGGCTTTCCCGATGCTTTATTTGCCGTGCAGTACCCCGCCCCAGGCAGCCCCGAATGGGCAAAACAAACCCAAAGTGCCATAACCAGCACCACTGTAGGCTTGGACTATACGTGGGGATTAGACCATGGCTGTTGGAGTGTTGTCAAACACCTATACCCCAATGCCGATGTGCCAACCTTGCAAATGAGTTTGGATTATACCAAACCACCCCTTTATCACTACGAGTTGGCAAAACAATTGGCAAGTTTGCGCCGAAAAGGTGTGCTAATTGTCGGTAGTGGTAATATGGTACACAACCTCAATATCTTGGCTTGGGATAAACTCAATGCCGACAATTATGGCTATGACTGGGCAATAGAAGCCGCGCAAAAAATGAAACAATACCTTCAAAATCGCCAACACGAGTCTCTCATTAATTATCAACAACAAGGCAAGGCTTTTCAATTAGCTATTCCTACTCCCGAACACTATCTGCCTTTGCTCTATACCATTGCCTTGCAAGAAGAAGACGAATCTATTAGCTTATATAACGACAAAGCCGTAGCAGGTTCGCTCACCATGACTTCGGTTAAAATTTCGTAATACTGTTATATTTTACCTATTTTGTCGGAATAAAGTGCTATTATTCGGA
This sequence comes from Chitinophagales bacterium, assembly GCA_016787295.1. Taxonomy (GTDB): domain Bacteria; phylum Bacteroidota; class Bacteroidia; order Chitinophagales; family UBA2359; genus JAEUUX01. Next base: position 2,802 of record JAEUUX010000293.1, on the reverse strand, counting down.
AGAACATGATAAGTTTGTTCGAGTGGCGAAGCGCGTTAGGGATGTGGCGGGTGGCGTTAGCCAGTGCGGAGAGCAACGCAGCACCGAAGCGGAGCGAAGCCCAGAACAGCCCGACCCGCAGGGAAACGCCCAAAAAATCTAATGTAATCGTATCCTAAAATAAAACACTAATAATAACATTTCCCTCCACACACACCGCACAATTCTATCATTTTTTTATTTTTTCTGACCCATAAACATGCCTAATACACAGCAGTTACAAGATATAGCTTCGCAAGTACGGCGCGATATTGTGCGTATGGTACATGCTTGTCAATCGGGACACCCTGGCGGCTCGCTGGGTTGTGCTGATTTTATGACCGTTTTGTTTTTCGAAATCATGCAACACCGCCCCGATTTTTCTATGGACGGCATTGGCGAAGATTTGTTTTTCTTGTCCAACGGACATATTTCTCCCGTATACTATAGTATACTTGCACGGTCGGGTTATTTCCCAACTGCCGAACTATCCACGTTCCGCCGCCTGAACTCGCGCCTACAAGGACACCCCGCCACACACGAACACCTGCCCGGCATTCGCATTGCTTCAGGTTCGTTGGGACAAGGACTGTCGGTTGCCATTGGCGCAGCATTGTCAAAAAAACAAAATGGTGATGACCGTTGGGTGTTTTCGTTGCATGGTGACGGAGAGTTGCAAGAAGGACAAATCTGGGAAGCGGCGATGTTTGCTGCCCACCACAAAGTGGACAACCTCATTGCAACCGTCGACTGGAACGGGCAACAAATTGATGGTCCCACCAACAAAATCATGTCACTCGGCAACTTGCCCGCAAAATGGGAAGCCTTTGGCTGGGAAGTATTGCAAACAGACGGACACGATATAGCCGCCCTTCGCAACACCCTCCAAACTGCCAAAAACAGCAGCAAACAAGGCAAACCCATCATGATTTTGATGAAAACAGCTATGGGCAAAGGCGTTAGCTTTATGGAAGGCAGCCACGAATGGCATGGTATTGCACCCAACGATGCACAATTAGCAACCGCTTTGGCAGAATTGCGCGAAACTTTGGGTGATTATTAACAAACTTGTTACCTTGTTTCCAACCCATCAAATACAATTTGGTAAATTCCTTATTACATGAGTCATAAATTATTGCAAAACAAGAAAGGCATCATTTTTGGTGCTTTAGATGCCAATTCTATTGCGTGGAAAGTAGCAGAACGAGCCTATCAAGAAGGGGCGCAATTAGTTTTATCGAACGCACCAGTGGCACTGCGCATGGGAAGCATTCATCAGTTGGGTGAGGCTTGTCAGGCACCCGTCATTGCCGCCGATGCCACTAATGCCGATGACCTAAAAAATTTGGTCGAGAAATCGATGGAACACTTTGGTGGCACTTTCGATTTTGTGTTGCACTCCATTGGCATGTCGCCCAATGTGCGAAAAAAGCGCGATTATACCGATTTGAACTACACTTTTTATAGCCAAACAATAGACGTTTCTGCTCTTTCGCTCCACAAAATTTTGCAGACCTGCTATCATTTAGATGCCTTGAATGAATGGGGTTCAGTAGTGGCATTAAGTTACATTGCTGCCCAACGAACATTTCCGGGCTATAATGATATGGCAGATGCCAAAGCCACTCTCGAGTCCATTGCTCGTAGTTTTGGGTATCACTATGGCGTGAAAAAAAAGGTGCGTATCAACACCATTTCGCAATCACCCACCGCCACCACAGCAGGAACAGGTATCAAAGGTTTTGATGATTTTTTTGGTTATGCCGAAAAAATGTCACCTTTGGGCAACGCTTCGTCGGAGGCTTGTGCCGATTACTGCATTAGTTTGTTTAGTGACCTTAGTCGCATGGTAACAATGCAAAATTTATACCACGATGGCGGTTTTTCTGCTATGGGGCTTAGTCCTTTGTTGTTGGACAATTAAGTTGGAATAGATAAGACAACGAATACTTTTTCAAAGAGATAGCCTGCTAACATTTTTTGTTAGTGGGCTATCTCTTTTTTAGATGCCCCAATATAGCAATAGCAAAAAATCTCGAAGATTTAGACTTACTTTCTTCTAATGTCCTTATCAAAGTCCAATAATACATTGATTTATTTGGGCGTTTCCCTGCGGGTCGGGCTGCTGCGGGCTTCGCTACGCTTGGTGCTGCGTTGCTCTCCGCACTGGCTAACGCCACCCTCCGCATCCCTAACGCGCTTCGCCATTCGAACAAAAGTATCGTTATTTTTCTATGGCAAAAACAGTTTTTTCCAACAAAATAGATAAAATAGAACGCTACAATAACCAATTGTTCCCTTACAATGAGACATTTTGATAGCGACATTAAAAAGTGGTTTTAGCTTGTGTTGTTGTAAAAAAATGACAAATGCCTGATATTTTGATAATGACACGCTGATAACAAGCTTATCAAGGTGTTATTTGTTATTATCAAAACAAACCCAATTAGTTGACAAGATTACAAGCTCAAAATAATAAAAACCCCGACGGGGTGACACGTTTATAGCCTCAAAATAATAGAATAATTAACATAAACCCCGACGGGGTGACATTATTCGACAAAATATGACATCATTTCACCCCGACGGGGTTATTTGCCCTAGCATTTTTACCGTTATCCTTTTTGCAATACCACTTTTTAATGTCGTTATTTAATTATTCCCTTACAATGAGATATTGTTCCCTTACAATGAGATATTGTTCCCTTACAATGAGATATTGTTCCCTTACAATGAGATATTGTTCCCTTACAATGAGATATTGTTCCCTTACAATGAGATATT